>JAYUXG010000167.1:0-26585 GCA_043753125.1 Saprospirales bacterium
CCGCCGATTTGTAGGAACGCATGGCGGCGGAAATCGAACCCGCCTGTGGCGAAATAGAGGCCATGAATTCGTTCTTGGTGGATGGCGTGGGTAGAGACGTTGCACGCAACGTCTCCACCCTACGCACGCGACGATGGTCAAAGAATACCCAACACGTCATTCATCGAAAAAACACCCTGCTTGCCCACCAACCATTGGGCGGCCAGCACGGCCCCGGCGGCAAACCCCGCCCGCGAATGCGCCCGGTGCTCGAGGCGGATCTCGTCGGTGGGGCCGGTCCAGACGATGCTGTGCGTACCCGGCACCTCGCCCTCCCGCAGGGCGGTGATGGGCACTTCGCCCGGCCCCGGCGGGATAGGGGAAAGCGCCCAACCAGAAGTGCGGGCCATCATCAGGGTCAGGTCGTTCACCAGGGTGAGGGCTGTGCCGCTGGGGGCATCTAACTTGTGGATGTGGTGGGCTTCGGTGAGGGCCGGCGTGTATTCCGGGCGTTCGTCGAGCAGGCGAGCCAAGTAGCGGTTGACGGCGAAAAAAAGATTGACCCCCACGCTGAAATTGGACGCCCACAGGAACGCCCCATCCTTGTCCCGGCAAAATTCCTGCGCTGCGGAGAGGTGTTCCGCCCAGCCGGTGGTGCCGCTGACCACCGGTACGCCCGCCTGCAGGCACTGTAGCACATTTTCAAAAGCGGCTTCGGGCTGGCTGAATTCGATGACCACGTCCGCCTGTTGGAGCAGCTCCGGGGTCACTTCCGCTCGGTTGTCGATGGTGATGCGCCAGGCAATGGTGTGGCCCTGTTCCTGCGCGATATTTTCTATGGCCCTTCCCATTTTACCGTAGCCGAACAATCCGATTTTAAGCATGAAAAACTATTTTTTAAAAAACTATTTAGAAAAAAGCGTCCTCTATATGCCTGATTTCCAACACCTTATCGCCTTGTAAAATAACAGCCACAATGTCGAAACGAATTTCCCAATCGTAGCCGATCTGTTCCATATAGTGACCGGCCGTGCGAGCCAGCCGATCTTGTTTGCGGAGGTTCACGGCATCTTCCGGGCCACCGAAGCCATCCCCGGAGCGGGTTTTCACCTCCACAAAAACCAACAGTTTGTCGTGCGCCCAAGCAATGATATCCACTTCCCCTCGTCCGGCCCGGTAGTTATATTCCACCAACCGCCATCCCTTGTGGGTAAGGAATTCGGCGGCAATGGCCTCGCCGCGTCTGCCGGTTTCGGTATGCTTTGCCAAGTGGTTATTGCTTGATTCGTTATCGGTTCATTAGTTGACTAGTTGATCAGATTTCTGGAATTGACAATAATAAAATACGTAAAGCCTTGCAAGCGACTGCAAATATCGGGTTAATTCATAATTCATGCCTACGGTTCCACATACGCCGTATCCGGGTACAACAAATAATTCCGTCGGATTTCCCGGTAGGCTGTCAGGTCGCTTCGCCACGAAGCGCGAATCTCCTCTTCCGAGCAGCCGTCAATGATTTGCGCTTTCAGACGGCTGCTACCAGCCAGCAAATCAAAAAAATTGTTCCGCAGAAAAAACGAATCCTTGTGCGGAAATGCCTGGTAAAAATCCAGCAAATAACTCAAATTTAATTGTTTGGCCGTGCGCAGGCTATCCAGCGGCACACTCCGCAGATCAAATCCACGGCATATTTTTTTCGCCAACGGCGGGTAACGACTGCCTGCATTGGATTGGGGAACAAACGCGAAAGAACCATCGGGGAATGCCGGGTGGCCCACCACCTGGAAAGGCCAGAGCGTACCGCGCCCCAGACTGGCCACCGTGCCCTCGAACAGACAGATAGACGGGTACAGCAGCACCGAGCGCATATCCGGCAGGTTGGGTGAGGGGCGTACCGGCAAATTGTAAGGCGTTTGGTGGGTATAGTTTTGGCAAGGGATGACCGTCAGGCGCAAAGGCTGCGGCTCCCGGATCCAGTGTTCGCCGACAAACAAGCGGGCTAGTTCACCCACCGTGCAGCCGTGCGCAATGGGCAACGGGGCTATCCCCACGAACGATTCCCAGCGCATATCCAACACAGGACCATCCACATAATGCCCGTTGGGATTGGGGCGGTCCAGTATGATGACCGTTTTGCCTTGTTCGGAACAGGCTTCCAGTACATACAGCAGCGTACTGATGTAGGTAAAAAATCGGGTGCCGACATCCTGTAGGTCGAAGATAACCACCTCCACATTGGCCAGATCGCCGGGTTGGGGCTTCAATTTCCGGCCATACAATGACACGACCGGAATGCCAGTACGTGCGTCATGCTCATCCAGAATGCGCTCCCCTGCCTCCTCACTTCCCCGAAAGCCGTGCTCCGGGGCAAAGATGCGCGTCACGCACACCCCCGCACCAAACAGCGTGTCCACCAAGTGTCGCTGGCCAACCAGCGAAGATTGGTTGACCACCAACCCCACCTGCTTGCCCTCTAACAGTGGCAACAAAACAGACAATTGGGCGGCTCCGACCACTACCTCAGGGCTGGGCGGCACTTCCGGGAATTTACTTTCGTACACCTTGTCTTGCGAAAACAGGGGCCAGCCAATAGCCGACAATAGTACTGCCCAGAGATATTTTTGCCAAAAACGTTTCATTTTCCAAATTTATAAACAAATCGTGTTTCTTTTGCGGAAGATATTGTTTAAAAAGGGGCAACCTGGGTGAGTCTGCCAGCGTAGGGGAGAACATTACTTACTCAACAACCTCACCAATTTTTGATTATGTATGCTATCATCGACGTAGAAACGACTGGAGGGCAGGCCCGCTACGAACGCATCACCGAGATCGCGATTGTGCGACACGACGGCCAGCGCGTGTTGGACACCTTTTCAACGCTGATCAACCCCGAACGCAGCATCCCGTGGCACATCACTGGCATCACCGGCATCTCGGACGATATGGTGGCAAACGCACCAAAGTTCTACGAAGTGGCCAAACAGATCGTGCAGATAACCGAGGGGGCGATTTTTGTGGCCCACAATGTTACGTTCGATTATAGTTTTGTGCGCGAAGAATTTGCGCGGCTGGGATTTCTTTTTTCGCGCCGCCAACTTTGCACCGTGCGTTTGGCGCGCCGGGTCTTTCCGGGCATCCACAGTTATAGCCTGAGCAATCTGAAGCAGCACTTCGGGATCTATGCCGAGCGCAGCCACCGTGCCCTGGACGACACACTGGCCACGGTTAAGCTTTTCGAGATGATGTTGGCGGAGCAAAACGGCGAAAAGGTGCGCACGTTCATCAACAATGGGGTGCGGGAGACCAAACTGCCGCAAAACATCACTGTGCAACGCCTGCACGAGGTGCCAGATACTTGCGGCGTGTATTATTTGCACGATGAAAACGGCGCAGTAATCTACGTGGGCAAAAGCCTCAATATTCGCAAGCGGCTCTTTGAGCACTTCGCCGACCTGACCCCCAAAGGTGAAAAACTGCGCGTCGGGGTCGCCGACCTCAGCTATGAAGTGACCGGCAGCGAATTGGTGGCCTTGCTGCTGGAAAGCGCGGAGATAAAAAGGCTGCAACCGCAGGTGAACCGTGCGCAACGGACCCGCAACTTCAACGGGGCGATTTTTGCCTACACCGACGAACAAGGCTATCGTTGTTTGATGGTTGGAAAACGCACCGTGCGCAACCTGAAAAAATTTGACTTGGTATCCGATTATCCGAAGGTGGACAATGCAAAGTCCCACCTGCAAAGCCTCGTGCGCCAGCACGAACTATGCTACCGGCTGACCCACCTGGACAGCGCGGAACACGCCTGTTTTCATTATGCAATCAAAAAGTGCCACGGTGCCTGCGTGGGCATGGAGACACCGGACGAATACAATGCGCGCTTAGAGGAAGCCCTTGCAGGCTTGCGCAAAAACCTGGCCGGCAGTTATTTCATCGTCGAAAATGGCCGTACCGTAGGCGAAAAGGCGGTGATTGGGGTGCAGGATGGTCGCTATGTCGGCTATGGCTTTGTGGAGACCGATCTACAGATGACCACGGAGGACTTACTGGAAACCCTCGCCCCGCCGCCCCCCGATCCACAGGCCGGTCGTATTATCCAAGGCTATTTGGAGGGTGGTCGCCGCCAGGTAAAAGTGGCTCCTTTTTAGGAAATGTTGCTTGACGAAAGCGGTTTGGAAATAAGCGCGGACAAGATGTTGAATGCTAAAGCATGCTCTATATTGTTTCCCAGTTTTTTTGAAAAAAAACCTTTTTTCTCAAAAAAGACACACAAAAATGCGGTAATTTTTAAAAACATCTACATTTGTTCTCTTATTTAGAATCGGATTAAGGGGGCGAATTTTCGCTTGGCTATTTTTTACTGATTTGGTATGAGCAGGTTTATGTTGTGGCTATTCGCTATCCCCACTTTTGTTGGCGCATTGGCATTTTTTCCCGTAATTAATAAAAAAACGCTTTTCCATAAAGAGGCGGAACTAGCCTATTTTCTACAACATGGTTTTCGCGCTACCGATGGGCTGGCAGGGCCTGGCGATCCACAGCATTTGCCCATTGACTCCAACATTTTATTTCCAACGGGTAAGGTGTGCGGTGGTTGTCACGGCCATGATCCCAACGGAAATGCCCTGATTACCACCAGCGGAGTGGATGTCAATATTTATGATGATTGGCGCGCCACCATGATGGCCAACAGTGCCAAAGACCCTTTCTGGCGGGCCAAAGTGACCCACGAAATATTGGTAAACCCTGGTCACGCGCTGGAAATTCAGGATAAATGCACCTCTTGTCATGCACCTGCCGGACACTACCAATCCAAGCTGCACGATCACCAACTCTACTACACCCTCGCCGACCTCTATACCGACACGTTGGGGCTGGATGGCGTGACCTGCCAAGCCTGTCATGCCCAATCACCCGATCGGCTGGGTACTCTTTTTTCCGGCGAACTGAATTTCGACACCAACCACATTCGGGTTTCCTATGGGCCTTACCCGCTGGTATTTGCTCCGCCGATGCACGAGTTTGTGGGTATTACCCCCAAATTCGGGGAACATACCTCCAGCGCAGGCCTGTGCGCCGGTTGCCATACCCTGATCACTAAGACGGCGGACCTGGCCGGCGAATACACAGGCGGCACTTTTGTGGAGCAGGCGACTTACCACGAATGGCTCAATTCGCGCTACGATGAGGACCACGACAACATAACCTGCCAGGGTTGCCACGTCCCAAGACTGGCAGATGAGGTCATCATATCCGCCAATTACCAATTCCTGACCCCGAAGTTTCCTTTTTTCCTGCACGAGCTGGCTGGTGCCAACGTGACCATGCTTCAACTGATGCGCGACCACCGGACGCAATTGGGCATCAACGCCCAGCCTGCCCAGTTCGATAGCACCATTGCGGCCACGTTGCGGATGCTACAGCAAAAATCGCTCGATCTGGATCTACAGCCGGGGGTACTGACTGGAGACAGCATTCATTTCGACCTTCAACTGACCAATAAGGCCGGGCACAAATTTCCCTCCGGCTATCCTTCCCGGCGGGCTTGGGTAGAAGTGGTCGTCAGCGACCAAAATGGGAACGTGGTTTTCCATTCGGGTCGAATGAATGCCGACGGGAGCTTGCCGGATGAAGACCCCAACTTCGAACCACACCACAATTTAATTAATCGGCCTAACCAAGTCCAAATCTACGAACTGGTGCCGGGCGACGTCACCGGGATTTTTTCCAACGTCCTCGAACGTGGGCATACGGCATTGAAAGACAATCGTTTGGTGCCACAGGGATTCAGCTGGACCGATCCGGTATACGATACGACGCAAGTAGTGGGCATCGCCAACGACCCCGATTTCAACTATGTGGCAGGCTTGGAGGGTAGTGGAACTGATCATCTGCATTTCAGTATCCACAATGAGGGTTACACGGGCTTTTTAAGGGTTACTGCAAGGGTTTGGTACCAAAGTCTGCCCCCAAAGTGGATGGCTCCGCTCTTTGCCTATTCATCGCCGGAAATAGATTCCTTCAAAACGATGCTGGCTACGGCGGATAACGCCCCCGTGCTAATTGCAGAAAAAAAACTCGATTCTCTTTTCGTCTCGCCACTCAGCAGCAAAAACTTATTTTCGGAAAATCTCGTAAGCATCTTCCCTACTGTTAGCCACGATGGAAAAGTGAGCGTACAGGTATCCCCATCGATACAATTGTTTGAAGTACATATATTTGATAATAATGGCCGACTATGTGGTGTACAGCGTTCTGGGGAGGTGGTCTTACCCGTCCAGCGTGGTCTTTATTATTTATTGATAGTGACCAATCAGGGCAAAGTCAGTCATAAAGTTGTCAGAAATTAAAATTGTGGCCCATGAGGGTATATTTTTAGTGTACATTGTATTGTTAGAGAATACTGCCCTTTCGTATACTTCAATATGCCTATA
This sequence comes from Saprospirales bacterium, assembly GCA_043753125.1. GTDB lineage: Bacteria > Bacteroidota > Bacteroidia > Chitinophagales > Saprospiraceae > M3007. The sequence continues at coordinate 6,411 of JAYUXG010000167.1, forward strand.
TCCTCCTGAAAATGTTAATCAAGTCCTGCTTCGCTATCCTGATTTATTGGTCGCAGTGTTCCACCCTTGCTTTTGGGTTGGACGTAAAAAAACTGAACCAAATGAGGGCGGAGGACCGTTCCGCTTGGGTAGTGCGCTTTGTGGACGAGGATTTGAACAAAAAGGATTCCGCGCTGGCCTTTTCTGAGACCAATCTGTTACTTGATCTGGCTGAAAGGTGGGACGCACCCGATATTACCGCCGAAGTTTATACTGGCCAAGGAAACTATCTGCTGAATGTGCTGCACCATCCTGCGGCCGCACGCAGCAAATACGTTCAGGGTATTGATTATGCCAATTCGCATGACTTAAAGATATTGGCTGCCGGTATGTTACTGCAAATTGGCAGTTCTTATTGCCAGGAAAACCAACTGACTTTGGCTTACGTGTACTACTTCCGGGCACACGATATATTTGTAAAGACTGGTTTCCATTGCATTGCCCGCATTGACCAGTACGAATACAGCATCGGGCGTTTTTTGTTCGATTTGGAGGATTACAAGGCGGCGATGAGCCATTTTTCTATTGCCGAGCAATATACGAGGAGCGGGCCGCAGATATGTTACAACATATTGATGGCCTTGGGTTGGTGTTCCGAGCGGCTTGGTAAGCAGGGAGAAGCGGCGAGTTATTTACAAAAGCGATTGCAACTGGCCCAGCGAGAGAAAAATGCTGCTTGGATTGGAGAGTCTTCGGTAGATGTTGGTGAGCAATATGTGCAGGATGGCTGTTACCCGGAGGCCCGTATTTATCTGGCCACTGGTCAGCGGTTGAGCGAGCAAAGCGGTCAGCTGCAAACAGCAGCACGGGCATTGATTTTGCTTTCCCAGGTAAATATGTATGAGGGTAACCTCTATGCAGCTGCTGAAAAATTGACCCAAGCCGAGTTATACCTAGAGAAAGCGGGTGCCAGGAATTGGTATCCCGACCTCTATCGAGGTTGGGTATCCATCTATGAGCAATCGGGGAATTTCCGCGAAGCGTACCAGTACCAACAGTTGTATGAACATACCAGCGATTCCATCCGCCGGGCCGCCGATGTGATTGCCCGTGCTAACATTCAGGCGCGTCTGGAAGGCCGACGCCGCATAATGCAGTTAGCACAGGTGGAGCAAACGGAGCAGACCGACCAAATGATATTGCTGGTAGCAGTCTGCGTGGCCATAGTTTTGGGAGGAGGAGGATACTTGTTTTGGCGGTATCAGCAGCGTCAGCAAAAGACATTGATCGTGGCTAAGCAACGAGCCGAACAGACCCTGACGCGGGTTTTGCGACAGCAAGCCTCTATTGAGCGGCAGCCAGTGGAAGAGCCGAAATCAGTGTTGCCGCCAGCACCCGCTGTTGTAAAACAACCAGCCGATCATAGCGTACCTTTTGTTCCAGCACCCGACCCGAAGACGGAGCAGACTGCTCAAGGAGCCTTAGAGCAGATTCTGCAACTGACCCTTTTGACGGAAGACGATAGTCGCCATTTCCGTTTGCTCGTCGAGAAGGTACACCCGGGCTTCTTTGCGCACCTGCGCGCAAAGTTTCCCGAATTGACCCAATCGGAGACCCGGCTTTTGGCGCTAACTAAAATGAGCCTTAAAACCAAGGAGATATCGGGCATACTAAAAGTAGAGCCTAACAGCGTACGCCGCCTGCGAAATCGGATCAGGAAAAAATATAATCTTCCCGCAGGAGATAATTTTGAAAGTTTGCTCCTAAATGATGAAATACAATCGTCTGATTATGAATAAGTTACCATTTGACTACGTTTTTGACTACACCTATTTTGGTGCATATTTAAGTACTTAGTGTACTTTTGACCTACTAAAAATAAAAAACATAGCGACGCAGCGTTACTTCCAAAAACCACTCAAAATTTGACAATATTGCCCGGTCTGTTTTCGACTTAAAAAGGGTGTAAGATTTAATGATAAGGGATAGCCAATTGAAGGTAAACCCGGGTGTGGTAACATACTTCGGGTCTTTTTTTTGCCCGTTTCACCCACCGAAGCCATTTCAGGCGAAGGAGGCTAGCCTCCACCAGAAAGAGACAAAAGACAAACAATAGGAAAATAAAGGGAGAACTTTCAGTTTAAGCCTTTTCCAAGGTAAAGCCGAACGTAGAACCTTGGCCAACGTTGCTCCGCGCATTTATCGTTTGCTTGTGGGCCTCGATGATGTGCTTTACGATGGCCAACCCGAGGCCAGTGCCGCCTGCGTCCCGTGAGCGGCTTTTATCTACCCGGTAAAATCGGTCGAAGACGTGGGACAGGTGTTCGGTTTTGATACCAATACCGTTGTCGCTGATTTCCAGCAATACAAAATTCTCCATGTCGTAAAAACTCACCTTGGTCAGCCCATCCTGTCGGCCATACTTGATGGAATTGTGGACCAAGTTGATCAGCACTTGTCGTATACTTTCTTTGTCGGCCCGCACCCGATAGTGCTGGTGCGCACCTTCTTTGTAGGCTAAGCGCACATTGCGTTCCTTGGCCCGCATTTCCAGATCGGCAAACACCTCATCGGTCAGGTCATGCAGGTCGAACTCCTGCAAATCCAGCACCATTTGGCCAGCCTCCAGCTTATTAATGGTTTCCAGGTCCTCTACGATAGATTGCAGGCGGTCCACGTTTTTGGCGGCCCGGTTCAGGTACTGGATATTCACCGCTGGGTCGTGGATGGCCCCGTCCAGTAGCGTATGCACAAAACCTTGGATGTTGAAAATCGGCGTTTTCAGTTCGTGCGACACATCACCGATGAACTGCCGTCGATAAATGGCCAACCGTTCCAGTTCCTCAAATTCCCGATCGTGTTGTTCGGCCCATTCGTCCACCTCCTGCTCTATGTTCTGTAGGATATTCTTGCTCATATCAATTTTATCGGCCTTAAAGTCCGCTGGGAGCTTGTGGTGGTGAATGACTTTGTAAATCAACTTGATACGCCGAAAAATATAATATCGGATGAGATAGAAGTTGGCCACAAAAGTCACTACGAATACGCCCGCCAGCAGGGACAGATGATCCAGCCAAGAGATGCGCATCATGCCCAGCAGCCAAAGCATACCCATCAGCAGGCTCAAAGCTGCCGCTGAAAGTAAGGCCATATAAAGGGAGAGTTGCTGTGGGGTCTGATTTTTAAACATGGCAGAGGCTGTTTAAAAATCAAACTTGTAACCGATGCCTTTCATTGTTTTGATGTACTCTTCGCCCAGCCTTTCACGCAGTTTGCGGATATGTACGTCGATGGTGCGATTACCCACGATCACGTCGCTGCCCCATATTTTGTCAAATATCTCTTCGCGGGTAAACACCCGGCCAGGCTTGGAGGCCAGCAGCCACAGTATTTCAAACTCTTTGCGCGGCAGCTCAATGGTGGCCTGGCCCTTGAATACCAGCACTTTCTGTTTGTCAATCACCAAGTCGTGCAGTGCGATCACGTGCTGGTCATCGTCCGATTGGCGGCTCGCCCGGCGCAACAGCGCGCTGATACGGCTGACCAATACGCGCGGCTTGATGGGCTTGGTAATATAATCGTCGCCGCCTACATCCAAGGCCGTGATTTGGGAATAGTCCTCGTCGCGGGCAGTGAGGAAGGCAATCGGCGTATCGGCAAACTCTTTTCGGCTGCGTAGGATGCGACACGTTTCCACCCCATCCAGTTCCGGCATCATGATGTCAAGGATAATCAGTTGGGGCCGCTCCCGCTCCGCCACCGCAATGGCTTGTTTCCCGTCGCTGGCCGTCACCACCTCATAGCCTTCCTTGCGCAGGTTATACTGGAGAAACTCCAGGATGTCCGGCTCATCGTCCACGATCAGAATTTTCTTCGCGGGCGGATTGTCCTTCATAAAATTTCGCATTTGCGCAAAGGTAGAAATGCTTGGAAATGAGTGGAATGGGTGAAGGGTTTAAGTATTTGTAAAGTTTTATTACTGAGAGGATCTGAGGATGCGAGGATTTCATCAAATCCTCGCATCCTCAAAAACCTTTACTACCAGCCACAGACCAACCGGCGCACTGGTTCGAACCAGGTAATGCCCAACAATGCCTTGATGCGGTTGTAGTCCAGGCAGGCTTCTTCGCGCTTGTTCAAATTGAGCAAGGCCGATCCCCGGTAGTAAAGCAGTTCCGTGTTGTTGGGCTGCAACGCCAGCGCCTCCGACCAATTTTTGATCGCCTCCTCTGGTTTACTTTCTTCCAATAACACTGCGCCAGCGTCCGCCAGCACCATCGTACGATCGAAAACAGCATTGGCCGGAGCACAGCGCACCTGATCCGATTTGAAAACAACCCGCAGGGGAAGGGTCGAAGTCACGTTTTTGCCCTGGTATTGGGCCGGTTGCCATAGTCCCTCCGTGCGCAGGGCGAGCCGCAGGGCCTTGAACTGAAATTCAAAGCCTAAATTGTTGAAATCCAGTTGGTTGTTCATCTCTACGGAACCATCATTACGGATGAGCAACGCCATTTCAACAATGCCCGTTTTGCAACTGTCAACGTATTCTGCGGGATATTCCAGCTTGTTGATCACGAAGGCCGCCAGCGAATCCATGCCTCCGGCAAAAACAGGGGCGACTTCAATAGTGCTATAAATACTGTCGCCTTGCTCCGAAAGGTAGTAGGGCAGGGCCTCCTGCAAACGGAACCGGATGGGCAGCGATTGGCGGACACGCACTGGTTTGCCCTGCACCAGGCCCGGCTGCCAACGCATTCCGGCCTCTTCCAATGCCTTAAGCACCCGCAGGGATTCTTCCCCGCACCCGTCGCCAATGTCCTTCAACAATTTCTGCTGGGTCGTGTGGCCGTCTGGTTCTACCACAAAAGATACCACCACCGTGCCTGCCGTGTTTTTTTGGCGGGCCGCTTCAGGATAGCGGATGTTGCGTGACAGTAATATTAATAATTGCGATTCGGCGCAACGGCGCACACTGTCCGTTGTCCAGCCAGCATGCCCGCTGGGCTGGCAGCTTTTCAGCAGTGGATAGGGCGGTGTATCCACCACCTCACGAATGGTGGTATCGGCGGGGGAGGTTTGGGCCAGGGCCAGTAACTGAAAGGTTAAGCACAGGGCTGAAAAAATGTATCGCATGGGCATAGATGGCAGGGCAGACCTTCTGTCTGCCCAATTGTTTTTTGTCAGGTGTTTTGAAAAAATACATGGTTATCCGAATGCTGCCAACTAAGCCAAAAAACCGCCTCTTGACGAAACAATGACGCAGACGGTGCCATTTTCGATAGGGGCATTCACTGGAACTGATGATGGCAGGTGGCAAGGATAGACGGTAAACGGGCGAAAAGTAGCGGTTCGTTTGGAAATATGTCCCGGAATATGGAATATTTGTGCTAATATTGGAACGGTAGTTGATCGTTGCCCATTACTCATTGCCCTTACCACATGCGCCAAACGACGTAAGTTATCTATCTTCACGCCCGTAATTACGCGCAAACACCATGCAAAATCTTCTTATTATCGGCGCGGGCCGTTCTGCCACCGCTTTGATCACGTACATTCTGGAGCAGGCTCGTCAATACAATTTCTTTGTCACGGTCGCTGATGCCGAGATACAGCTGGCGCAGCAAAAAATCGGTGGTCATCCGAACGGGAGGGCTATTTGGCTGGATGCTTCCAAGCCCAACGACCGCCGGGATGTAATCAACCGGCACGATGTGGTCGTGTCGTTGCTGCCTCCGCAAATGCACGTCGAAGTGGCGCAGGATTGTATTGTACTGGGTAAGCACATGGTGACGGCCAGCTATGTGTCCAAGCAGGTGTTTCGGCTCAGCGACGATGCCCGCCAGCGGGCACTCGTTTTCATGAACGAACTGGGTCTCGACCCGGGCATAGACCACATGAGTGCCATGCAGCGCATCCACCAGATCCAACAAAAGGGGGGTAAGATCACGGCGTTTTATTCCTACACGGGCGGCTTGGTAGCGCCGGAAAGCGATGACAATCCATGGCATTACAAATTTAGCTGGAATCCGCGCAACGTGGTCCTGGCCGGGCAAGGCACCGCCCAGTTTCTGGAAGACGGCAAACTGAAGTACATCCCCTATCGCCGCCTTTTCCGCCAATACCGCCCGGTGAACATTCCAGGGTTGGGTCAGTGGGAAGTGTACGCCAACCGCGACTCCTTGCTCTACCGCGAAGCCTACGGTCTACAGGATATTAAAACTTTGTTCCGAGGCACCATCCGGCACCAGGGCTTTTGCGACGCTTGGAATGCGCTGGTGCGTATTGGCCTGACCGATGGCACCTTCCCCATCGTGAACTCTGATCAGCTCACCTACCATGATCTGATGGAAGCCTTTCTCGGCATCAGCCAGCATACCGGCTCCGTCAAGGACCGCGTGGCCAAGATGCTCGAAACCGAGCCGGACAGTGAAATTATGCAAAAACTGGAGTGGCTGGGCCTGTTCAGCAAGCGCCGGATCAAGGTAAACAACGCTACTCCCTCTTTGATCCTCGAGAACCTGTTGCTGGAAAAATGGGTGCTCCGGCCCGAGGAAAAAGACATGGTGATCATGCAGCATGTTTTTGAGTATGAGTTGAACCGGAAGAAGCGCAAACTCACTTCTACCCTGGTGATGAAGGGGGAGAATGGGTCCAGTACCGCCATGTCCAAGTTGGTAGGACTGCCGTTGGGCATTTTTGTCAAGCTGCTGCTACTCGGCAAAATCTCCACTACGGGCGTGAACATCCCGACGATGCCCGAAGTGTATGAGCCGGTGATGGCAGAACTGGAGACCTATGGGGTGAAGTTCATTGAGGAAGAAGAATAAAAGAATATGGGCGATATCCCCCAGCCTTTGCCAGTATGAATATAGTTATCAAATTGGACTATGAGGAGGTAAAGCAGACCGCCGACATCCGACCCATAATGCTCGCTAAGTTGCGGGAGCGATTGGGGAATGTCGCGTAGCGACTAACGGTCAAAAAAAGTGTCCAGCAAATGCTGTAGCACCGTATTCAGGTTGCCGATAGCCAAAGCTAAGTCCCAAGCCTCGCGGTTGCGCGGCTCCACATAATTGGAGATGCTGCGAATTTCCAAAAAAGGCAAGCCCACCAGTTGACAAGCATAGAAGAAGGCTGCGCCTTCCATCGTTTCCACTTGTGCATCCGGGTATTTCGCCCGGAGGGCGGCAATGGAAGCTGCACTGCCGTGTACCTTGTTCACCGTCAGCCCATGGACGGTGGGCAAGAACTGGGTGTCTGCCCCAGCACTATTTATCAATATGGCATGGTGATAGGGCGGCGTATCGGCCTCCAGCAGGCCCAGCTCGAACAGATCGGTCAAGCGGCCGTCTGCTTCTTCCACTCCCAGGTCACCAAAGCGTTCAGTGGTGACGTGGACCACATCGCCAATGGTCAGTTGGACATCCAACGCACCTGCGATGCCAACATTGATCGCCAGATCGGGGCGGTGATGGGCTAAAAATAGACCCAATTGCCAAGTGGTAGCCACCATGCCCACTCCGCTGATGAGTGGACGTACCGTCAGGGTACCGCGTTGGTAGGTACCGTCCGGCTGCGTCGTGAAATCCCGCTGTAAAGAAGAAAGGGTAGGGGCTATTTCGTGCGGCGTAGCGGCTATCAATAAGATGTCCATGTTTTTTGGGCGAAAATAATCGGTTGCGGCTCAGCCAGTGGCGAGTATGTACTTTTGGGTCGAAAAGATTTTTCGATGACCTTGGTCCATACCCTCCTTGCTTGGGACGCCACCCTTTTCCACTTTATCAACACCAGCCTGGCCAATCCCCTATTCGATGCCCTACTGCCGTGGTGTCGGGAAAAGTGGATATGGGCACCTTTGTACCTTTTCGTCGCTGCTTTTGCACTGCTTCGTTTTGGTCGCCGTAGTTGGCTCGTCCTGCTTGGCTTGGTGGCCGTGGTGGCCATTGCTGACGGAACGAGCAGCCAGTTGATCAAAAAAAACGTCCGGCGGTTGCGCCCCTGCAACGATCCCGCCCTGACCGACCACATACAGTTGCGGATTGCCAGCTGCGGCAGCGGCTACAGTTTTACTTCTTCTCATGCTGCCAACCACTTCGGTGTGGCCTTGTTCCTCATCGGTCTGTTCGGTGGTCTGCACCGTTGGATACGCCCGGCGGCTTTGTTGTGGGCCAGTTTGATTGCCCTTTCCCAAGTCTACGTGGGCGTACACTATCCCGGCGATGTGCTGGGCGGCGCGTTGGTCGGCGCACCAATCGGCTGGTGGGTGGCGCGGGGAATACGACGGTGGATAATACAGTAGGAAACTGAGGACGCGGAAAGGGTAGAGGGTTTGGATAAAATTCTTAATACCCTCAAAAGCACCGTCCCGTGTTAGCTTATTGCCTGCGCGGGATGGAATGACTCTCTATACTATTCTGTAGAGTACAACGGAGACATCGGAAATTTTTCCCCTTAGAGATCTCGGTTTTCTTCGACACGGCAAGCCCGCTCAGACTTTGTCTAAGCACAATTACTTGAATGTCAATCGTTTATATCAATGGGAAATCGGTAAGAACCGACTGACAATTTCCAGCATCCGCTCTACCATCGTTACACTGGGTAGGGCTAGGTTGGGCTGTGCCTGCACCTCGTCCACTTTAACCGGCAGGTCTTGGGTCTGTACCGTGTCATTGCAACGGGCATGGACATTGACCGCCAAAAAGGCGAAAAGGCTAAATATGGAAAGAGCGAGGAAAAAGGACTTAAAAGGAAGTAAGGTGTTTTTCATGGTCTGCAAGTTTGCGACAGACAAAAGTAAGCACTTTTATCGGTTTAAAATGGATTTTCGACAAAAATATCAATTCCATAGACGGTTGGGTTCTCTGAAAGGTTGCAGAGCAGGTCGGCTTTATTTAAGAAAAGTTCATTAAGGCACTTCTCTCCTTTGCCCTTGTGCGGGTACCTGCCTTCGCCGGAAGGGGCTGGGGCGGGTAAAAAAAAGAACCCGAACGGTGTTACACCGCCCGGGTTCGTATCGTCAAACCAAAAAATCAATCATTCAAAACTACTGCTTGATACCACCGGCACTGGGTGGCACCACTTCTTGGGTAGCCGGAGCCTTCACTTCCCCTTTGATGGTCAGGGTGTGGGTATCGGTAGTTTCATTGGTGGTCAGGGTCACGGTCTTCGTGAACATGCCCACGCGTTGGGTATCATAGCGCACTTCGATCACGTTGCTTTCGCCAGGCATGATCGGCTCTTTCGGATAGGTTGGTACAGTGCAACCGCAGGAGCCTTTTGCCGTCTTGATGATCAGTGGCTCGTTGCCAGTGTTCGTAAATTTGAACTTGCGGATCGGATCACCACCTTTATCGATGGTACCATAGTCAATGGTCGTCACGTCTTTGTCGAAAGACATGACCGCACCGTTGGCGGTTTGGGCTTGGGCGGCGAATGCGCCAATCACTACAAAGGCAAGGATTGCGATAATTTGTTTCATCGGATGAAAACCGTTTTTTAATGAAGAGTAATAATGGTGTAGAAAAATTGATGGGACAAAAGTAGTCGGGGGTGCAGTCGTTCAAAATAGGTGCGCTGTTAACGATGTCCAAACAAAACCTAACCCTTCCCGAAACCACCCAAATTTGGCTTTTAGTTTGGTTTTCAGGGCAGTATCATTAACAAATGGATGGAATAAATCCCGATAAAAGATCGGGACAGGTAGCGGCCAATGGAGAAACCCCGATAAAATATTGGGGTAGGTAGTGGCCAATGTATTTGCCCTGGTCTGACCAATCACCAGCTACTAATCAACCAGTACCCCTTTGCTTATTGGCCCGCAAAAATCTGCTCGCCCACGCGCTCCAGAAAAGACTTGTCGTTGGTGACGATCTCGGCCTTGCCCTGCAACTGCTGCTCAAAGCGCAGCGTGGTACCCTTGCGGCTGGTGCGCAGGCCATCGGGCAGCGAGACAATAATCGAGTATTGTTCGTCCTTGGGTACCAGGGCCTTGGAAATGATCTGGCCACGCACCGTGCCGAACTCGTGGTACGGGTAGTTGTCGAATTTCAAGATGACCCGCTGGCCGGGCAGCACCTTGCCGCTCCCCACGATGGGCAGCGACATCCGCCCCACCAGCGTGTCGCTCTGCGGAGGCACCATCATCATCACCTGGTCGCCTTGCTTGACGTACTGCTGTTCGCTGAAAAACGAGGCGTTGAGCGACACTTGCCCGTCGATGGGGGCCGTGAGCAAATATGTCTGTTTCCATTTGTCGATGCCGCTGCGCAGGTTATTGAGGCTGGTGAGCAGGCGAGTGGAGTTACTGGACGAGTTTTCCTGCTGGCTGAACGTGGCATCGTTGGCACCGCGCCGCAGTTCCGTAATCTGGTTTTGCTTTCGCGCCATATTCTCGTCGTAGAAGTCCCGCTGGCGTTCCAGGTCGGCCAATTTGGTGCGCTCCTCCTCGAAATCCATCCGCGATTCCAACCCATCCTTATACAACAATTGGTGCTGGGCGTACATTTCCTGGGCCGTTGCCAATTGCTGGTTGACGCGAGTCTTGGAATTCTGGTCCAGCTCGATGCTGCTGAGCAATTGGGCAATCTGCTGGTTGGCCGCGCCCACGTTGCTGCGGGTAGATGCGTTGCGGTTGGACTTGCCAAACTGAAAGCTCTCCAGGTTGAGCAGGAACTCGGCGTATTCCGGTTGCAACTCGCCTATGTCGAGGTTGTTCAGCGGACGTACTTTGCGCAAAGAGTCCAGTGCCGCCCGCTGGTAGGCACTCACCGCCTGATCGAGCCGCAGCACATCGGTGTAGTTGGCCGTGCTTTGCAACACCGCCAGCAGCGCGTTTTGTTTCACCGTTTTCTTGTCGCCGACCACCAGTTTAGCGATGCGGCCCTCCGTCCGGGCGATGACCTCCACTGGCGGCACTGCCGTGGTGACCACTATTTTGGCGGCCACCACATCGGGATAACGCACAAAATAAGCGGCCCAAAGCATGAGCGCAAAGCCGGACAGCACTACGGCGGTACCCCAGCGCACCAGCGCGGCGGGCGGGGTGCCGAGTATTTCCTGGACATCCTCGGAGCGGAGCTCTACGTATTCTCTTTCTTCTATATTAGGCATACTGTTTTTGGACAAAATTAGGGTGAAAGAGGAGAGTAGTTATAACTGTTTTTTGGGAAACGTTCTTACTCCCATCACCTCCTTTTTCCGGTAAAAACCTATCTTTGTAAAAAATCACGTTGCCCATGTCTGCCGAACTTGCACCGCTACCCACCCAGCCCAGTGTTTTGAAAATAAAATTCAACTATGGGACACCGTTGCGCTTCAATGCCAAGGACATGAGCCGCGACGAATTCTACGAATTTTGCCAAGCCAATTCCGAACTGCGCATCGAGCGCACCGCCGATGGTCAACTCCTCATTATGCCGCCTACCGGTTCCGAAACAGGAAATCATAACGCCGAAATTACCACCGAGATCGGTATCTGGAATCGCCAACATAAACTTGGTCGCACCTTTGACTCTTCCACGGGCTTTACCCTGTCTAACGGTGCCGAGCGCGCACCCGATACTGCTTGGATTCGCCAGGATCGCTGGGATGCATTGCCCGTTGCGGAAAGGAAGAAGTTCGCGCTGATTACCCCCGATTTTGTCTTAGAGCTTCGTTCGGGAGACCAAACCTTGAGCGAACTCCGCGAAAAAATGGACGAATATATGGACTGCGGCTGCCGCCTTGGCTGGCTGATCGATCCCAAAAATCGCCGCACGTATGTCTATTCGAAGAATGGGGATATACAGACCGTGAAGTTTGAGGAGGTGCTGGATGGTGCGGACGTAATGCCGGGGCTGGCGGTGCGTTTGGCGGATATTATTTGATTCTACGCCCCCAGCTCCAGCTGGTCCCGAACCAAATGAAAATAAGCCCCCCGCCGCTCCGTAAGTTCCACATGGCTGCCCTGCTCCACCACTTCCCCTTTTTCGAGCACCACGATGTGGTCGGCATTACGGACGGTGCTCAGGCGATGGGCGACGATGATCACTGTCTTGTTGCGGAAAGCGTTTTCCAGGTTGTGGAGGATAACTCGTTCGTTGTAGGCATCTAATGCGTTGGTGGCCTCGTCGAAGAGGATGTAGCGCGGGTCTTTATAGATGGCTCGCGCCATCAGCAGCCGTTGCCGCTGACCTTGGCTGAGACCCACCCCGTCCTGCCCGATCTTGGTGTTGTAGCCCAACGGCAGGCCCTCGATGTAAGTTTGAATGTTGGCCACTTTGGCGGCGTATAGCAGTCGGCGGTGGTCGATGTGTTCCTCGCCAAAGGCGATGTTGCGGGCGATGGAATCCGAGAACACGTAGCCGTCCTGCATGACCACGCCGCATTGGTCGCGCCAAAGCTGGTGATTGACGTTGGCCAGGTTAAGATCGCCGAGGCGGACAAACCCTTCATTGGGCGGGTAGAAATTGAGCAGCAGTTTGAGCAGGGTCGTCTTGCCGCTGCCGCTGGTGCCGACGATGGCCGTGGTGGTGCCTTCGCGGAAGGTCAGGCTCACGTTTTTGAGTACCCAGGGGTCGTGTGGGCCGCCATAGCGGAAGGAAACGTTTTGCAGGGAAAGGTCGCCGTTGGTGGGCAGCACCGTCACCCGGGGATTGTCGGCTGGTTCCTCGTCGGGGCGGCTGTGAATCTCGTTCATCCGTTCCAGGCTGATCTTGGCCTCCTGCGCACCGAGCATGAACTGCACCAATGATTCCAGTGGCGCGTTCATGTGGCCAATGATGTATTGCACGGCAAGCATCATGCCGAGGCTCATCTGTCCATCAATCACTGCTTTGGCCGATATGATGGAGATCAAAATATTCTTGCCCTCATTGATGAAGGAGGCCCCAGCCCGTTGGAGTTGGTCGGTAGAAAGGTACTGCACGTTCACACGGAAAAGCCGGGCCTGCACCCGCTCCCAGGCCCAACGCTTTTGGCGTTCGGCGTTGTGCAGTTTGATTTCTTGCATCCCGTTCACCAGCTGGATGAGCGTGTTTTGATTTTCTGCCAATCTTTCAAAACGCCGGTAATCGAGGGCGCGTCGGCGTTGCAAAAAAAGCATGACCCATCCGAAATAGAACAACGCGGCTACAAAGAATACCGTAAAAATCAAGCCACTATAAAACCATAATACTGCCCCGAATACAAATAAGTTGATCACCGAAAATAACGTCATCAACGAGGTCGAGGTAAGAAAACGCTCCACCCGTTCGTTGTCGTGGATGCGCTGTAACAGGTCGCCGGTCATTTTGGTGTCGAAAAACGACATCGGCAAGCGCATCAACTTGATCAGAAAATCGGAGACCAGATTAATGTTGACGCGGCTGCCAATATGCAGCAAAATCCAGCCCCGGATGAATTCTACTGCCACTTGGCTGACGAACAGCACCGCCTGGGCGGTCAGGATGAGATAGACGAAATTGATGTCGTACAACTGGACACCTTTGTCTACCAGTGCCTGCATCAGGAAGGGGAAAACCAACTGGATCAGGCTGCCCAACAGCAGGCCCAGTGCCAATTGAATCATCAGGCGGCGGTACTGCGTCAGATACGACCATAGAAAACGAAAGCCGGCCCGGTTGGTTTTTTCGCCCTCGTGCTGAAAAAACGCAGGGGTAGTCTCCAATAATAGCAGTACCCCTTGTGGTTCATTATTGACCACGTCGCTGATCCAGCTGGTCAAAAATTCCTCTTCCGGCAAGACAAGTTTGCCTACTTTCGGGTTGGCAACGTATATTTTCTTGTTCTCGACCTTATAGACTACTATAAAATGGTCTTGTTCCCAATGGGCCACGCAGGGGAGTGGAATATCATGCGCTAAGCGACTCAAGCCCGTTTTCACGCCCAAGGTGCGCAGGCCGATCTTCTCGCCAGCATCCGAAATGCCCATCAACGTCACGCCCTCCCGGTCGAGGTACGACTGCTCCCGTAGGTACTCCAAAGAGTAGTGCCGCCCATAGTGGCGGGCAATCATACGCAGGCAGGCCGCACCGCAGTCCGATGAGTCGTGTTGTTTATAAAAGGGGAAATTATCCATGCATGGGCATTAAACCGGTGGCGATCAAAGGTGATCGAGGCACATAACGCCAGATCGGCATCGGAAAGTGGTTTTTCGATGGCAAAATTATGCCAAATGTAAAGTGAAGGATTTTCTCCTACAACTCGCGCACCCAAATATTCCGATAGCTAACCAGATCGCCGTGGTCTTGTAGTTTGAGCGGGCCTTTGCCGTGGGCTATATTCTTGGGCATCCCGATGTACTCGCTGGTACCGCGAATCTCGGTGTTCAGTTGGACCACCACGCCATTGTGTAGCACGGTGATGCGAGCGGGGGCAACCAAGACACTGTCCTTATTAAAACGGGGCGCGGTATACAGGACATCATAGGTCTGCCATTCGCCGGGCTTGCGGCAAGCGTTAACCAACGGTAGGGATTGCTTGTAAATAGAGCCGGTTTGACCGTTGGAATAGGTGCGATTTTGGTAGCAATCGAGTACTTGCAACTCATAGCGGCCTTGGAAAAAAATACCGCTGTTGCCGCGGCCCTGACCTTCGCCTTTCACCACGATAGGCGCGCGGAATTCGAGGTGCAACTGTATATCGCCGAAACTGCGCCGGGTCATGATGTCGCCCGCGCTGGGCTTTACGGTGGCAGCCCCATCCAGCAAAGTCCAGGTAGCAGCGGTGCTGTCTTTGGCACTCACCCACTCTTTTAAGTTAGTGCCGTCAAGTAGCACAATGGCATCCGAAGGGGGCTGGACACTGGTGGGGCCGGGCGTGACCAAGCGCGGTTCCGGCGACCATACTTCGGTGGCTTTGGGGTCGGTGACTTGGGCGGAAAGGGCCGGTAGCAAGATGGCCGAGAGTAGAATGATTAGGTGTATGCGATTCATATTGAGGAAATTGTAGGGGCAATTCTTGCGGTTGCCCTTGTTTACGAAATAAATTGATCCACAACGTTGGACGAACGTGACGTTGGGCGACCGCGAAGGTCGCCCAACTACTTGCGCAACGAATTGATCCACACTGCTATTTTTTCAATGTCCTTCTTCGGCACGTGGGTCATCGGAGCCATCGGCGTGTAGCCCGGCCAATTCTCTGGCTTGGGGTTGTGGACCAAGGACACGATTTTGGCGGTGGAGTATTTGCGCTTGGCCACCTCGGAGTAGGCCGGGCCTACTGAGCGTACGTCGACTTTATGGCAGCTATTGCAGCTGTGTTTGTTGATAAGGGCCAAGGCTTCCTTTTCGTTGGCTACCGGTGCCGCGGGCGGAGTGGGCTTGGCGGGCGGCACCATTTTGGTCTTGGCGGGAGCGGTCTTTTTAGCCTCTCCGGCGGTGCTGGGCCGCGCTTCCTTCATTTGATTGTCGGGCGTATTGGCGGCGGTCCCGGCATCAAGGACGGGCTTGGTATCGTCCGTTTTTGGTTTTGCCGCTACCAATGCGATAGAAGCCTTGTCGCCAGCCGGAATACTGTTCAAAGTGTAGTAGGCATTGTTGTGCAGCAGTGGCAGGTCATCGGCGGACGAGCGTACACCTTCCGGCTGAATGGCGTGGATGTAGCCCACCCGCAGGCTGTCCACCACGATACGCACCCGAAAGCCATCGCTGCTGGCCTTGGCCCCGCGTACGGCATTTTCCTTGAAATTAACAATGGGGCTGCCGTAGACCGGGTGATATTTGTAGGTGTAACTATTCACGGAATAGTTGTCCACATTCTCGGCGGTGGCGGTTTTTACCGGCTGGGTAAACTCAATCTCGAAGCCATCGGGCATGGCCCGCACCGCTTTCATCTCGAAGGGCATTTGGCCGGTCCAGACCATCCGTTCGAGGGCGTAAGGCTCCTTGCCCGAACTGCCCCAACCGCGGTTGGTACCGCCTACATACATGCTTTGGTCGGCACCCCAACACATCCGCAACACCCCGCTGCGGAAGCCGTTGCGGAAATCGAAAGCCGCACCCTGATACTCCCCATTCACTTTTTCGAGGAAAACCCGGGCGATTTTGGACAGCCCCTGGTCGCCCACCAGCACTTGACCGGCGAAAGGCCCAAAGGCACCCTGCGTATCGTCGGTAATGATCTCGGAAGTAGACACGCCCAAGATGCCGTGCGGTAGCCAAACGGCCGGGCTTTTGATCTGGCGATTGGGGATAGTAGAGTGGCCCAGTTCGTAAATCGTAGTCATCGGTTCGGCGGCGATGTACTCCGGCTTTTCGGTAGGATTGGCGCGTGGGTCCACCTTTTGGTAGACTAAGTTTTCGCGCATCTTGACGGGTGATTCCGGGCGGTCAGCCCAGAGCAGCGACGATGGATGACCCATCCAATCGCCTTTGGAGACCTGGGCAATAAAGCCCGAACCCATCCAGTCGCCTTGGTTGTCGCCGTAGAAAAACTCGCCATTCACCAAGCCAATGCCGCAGGGCGAGCGCATCCCGGAGGCCCAGGGTTCCATTTTTCCGTCTGGCGTGATGCGCATCGTCCAGCCGCGCCAAGGCACGATGGACTTGCCCGCCCACCAGTCGCTATTGCCAAAGCTGACGTTGCCAGTGACCATAAAGGAGCCGTCCGGAGCGATCTTTGGGCCAAAAGTGTATTCGTGGTAGTGGCCGGAAATCGGCCAGGCATAGACCGTTTCGTAGCGGTCGGCCATGCCATCGCCGTTGCGGTCAGTAAGTTTGGTGAGCTCGCCGCGTTGCGCGCAATAGAGGCTGCCATCTTTGTAGGCCAGACCAAGTATTTCGTGGAGTCCGCTGGCAAAATGACGGTAATATGGCTGCCCGGAGGCCGGGTTTTCGATCACCCATACGTCGCCCCGACGAGTGCTGGCGGCGATGTTGCCATTGGGCAGGGTGCAAATTCCCCCTACTTCGAGTACGACGCCCTCCGGGATGGGGATTTTGAGGATGCGGTAATAAGTATCCTCGGTGGGCAGGGTGGAGGCCAGGCTGTCCTGTGCGGAAAGTATGGGGGTGACCAGGAATAGGCCGGATATAAGGAAAGCAAAGCGAGTGAGCAGTTGCATAAGCGGTGGCTGGTTATTAGTGATTGGTATTGCGGAAACATCAAAAATCGACAGATCTTGAATCTGCATTCGTCAAGCAAAGTATTGTTTTGCAACGGACATCCCTACCACATTAATCCATACTCCACTTTTGCGGCCATTGGTACGTACAGGACCGATAAGCCGCCGGATTGTTCGATGACAGGCTTTGACCCGGCGGGCAATTGGAGGTAGTAGCGTCGTCCATCCACGGCATAGGTGTTGTCGTCCGATTTTTCGATGGTGCTACCTACGGCCAAACGGCACACGTAGGCGGTATTGGCCGGTACATTTTGAAACGTCAGGGAGCGGGTGAAGTATTTTTGATCGGTGACCCGCATTTGGTCCTCTACTTCCATGTCGTCTATTTTGTAGCGGAAGGTTGGACGGCCCTCTTTATCCAAGTCATAGCCTTGGGGGCGAAAGTGTTCCACGGGCGCAAACTCGGACGGTTTCAAATTAAACAGTTCCGCCTTGGACACCACCACTGAGGCATCGTCGAAGCCCAGTATCGACCCGCGTGGGCGGGAGGAGCCATCGCCGCGGTCGTCCCACATGGGGGCGACGTTAAGAAAATCGCCCTTCCAGATTTGGGCCACTGCGCCATTATCAAGATCATAAGTGTAGTGCAAATGGGAAGGGTCTCCCACTTGTACGGCGTGGACTACACGCTTTTTTTCGCCGCGCGGCGGTGCTATATCCATGAAGGAACGAAATACCCTGGGCTGCTCGGCATTCATCAAGATGGGATCGCGGGGTACGGCGGCCAACGTGGCACTTTCGCGGTGCAGGGCAGTGGCCCGCGAGCCTGGCCCTTCCACCCACAATCCCAGGAAAGGGGTCATCCAGTTTTCTATCTTGTAGGTGGTGAGGGCGAGGGAAGTGGTACCCATCGGCAATTCCACGTCCACGCTGCGTCCATCGGTGTACCAGGTCCAGGCATCGGCCAGCAGCTCTTTTCCATTGACTTTCAAGGAAGAGCGGCCCCCATTTTGCAGGGTGATGCGGTGCTTGCCCGCCTTCGGAACTTTAATATTGCCCGTAAAAAGAACGGCAAAGGCGTTCTCGCGCTTGGCTACTTCCCAGCTCAGTTTGTCGGTCTGGCCTTTCAGATCTGCCTTTTTTCCGGCAAAGTCCTTTTCCGCACGGAATTCCCCATAGATTACTTGGTAGTCAAATGGGGCACTGGCCATCACTGGTTGGCCCTGACGATCATTGATTTTGAAGTTGCGAAAAGCCACCGGACCGTGGTCGCCCTGAATCATGAAAGGGCCGGTTGCCACTTCCTGCTCCGCGATGGGTCCGCCGGTGGGGCCGGTGAGTTCCAGATTTTCGTGGATGGTCACCCCGTTCAGCATCACTTTGAGCAGGCGGGCATTGGTCGTCTTTTTACCGGCTGCATCGAAGCGTGGGGCTTGAAAACTGATTTCCATGCGCTGCCACAGGCCGGGGGCCAGGCAGGCGTTGAGGCGCGGGGCCGACCCGTCGAACATCTCCTCTTTTGGGTTCCAGCGTCGCCGGGCGTACACCCCGCCGCAATCGCCGTAGGCAGGGTTTTGCACGCCCCAACTGTCCATGAGCTGGACTTCGTAGCGGCCCTGTAAGTAGAAACCGGAGTTGGAGTGGTGGGCCATCATGAAGTCGAAAGCCACATCCACATCGCCGTACTCGCGGGCGGAGACCAGATTGGCGCGGTTCTTCTCGTCGGGCAGGTTGATGAGTACGCCGGTGCCTTTGGCGGCGGTCATTACGTCTTTTTGGGTAAGTGCGGCGGAAGCGTTGCCGGCGACCTGCCAGTTGGTAGCGGTTGCGGCTTTCCAGAAAGAGAGATCGGTGAGCGGGAGGGTGTCCTGCGCGGAAGCGAAGGTGGCAAAAGCCAGCCAGGGCAGTATCCGGCAATATGGAAGCAGAAATTGGGCTAGGCGCATAGGTTCAGTATTTGTTTGCGCAAAAATGGGAATAAGCCGCGTCTTTGCGCCGGTCGTTTGCGTTTTTTCGGAACAATAGTCTATTTTTTTCTTAGGCTGGGCTTACCATTACCCGTAGCTTGTCCTTGGTTTGGCTAGAAGCGAAAACACGGGGAGAGGCAGGTTGGCAAGTTGGCCCTCCGCCAGAAAAGAATCTATGGTTGCCGAGTATGCTTGGAACAACAAAATCATGACCAATTCTAATTACAATATTGATTTTAAAATACATAAATATAATTAAATTTTTATATAGACTTTTTCAGGGCAAT
This sequence comes from Saprospirales bacterium, assembly GCA_043753125.1. GTDB lineage: Bacteria > Bacteroidota > Bacteroidia > Chitinophagales > Saprospiraceae > M3007. The sequence continues at coordinate 25,685 of JAYUXG010000167.1, forward strand.
CTGACTGGATTGAAAGGCAAGTTTTTGTCCTTTTTTGCAGGGCGGAGAGGCTGCACCTTTGTAGCATTAACCTACAAATTTTTTAACTATTACTAAAAATTTACAATATGAATCACTATCACTCACCTAGCCTTATTAATGTTTTGGTCAAGCATTTCGGGGCGGTCTTCCTGCTGTTGCTGGGCATGAACCACCTGTCTGCCCAGACTCTTACCCTTTCGCCCTTCACCATGGTCTCGGAAGCCTCGCTCAATCTTACGTCCGACGGCCAGATTCAGAAGAACAAGTTGATCGCTGCTCCGCACAAAGGCGACTTGCAGTATGCCTTGGTCGGCTTCTTTAGCGATTGGGGCAATACCAGCAATGGGCGCGTCTCGTTTTCCATCCCTGGCTATGAAGGCAAAACATTTCAAGCCGAACCGCTGGAAATCAGCTACCTCGACCCGGAATCCTACACCTACATCGGTAAGATCGATGGGGATGCCAACGCCAATTTTTCCATTACCCGCGATCCAAGCGGCATCACGGGCTTTATCCAGTTGAGTACCGAGTTTTTTAGTTTTTACCCTTTGGGCGGAAACAAGGTAGTGTTCGTGCAAGATGCTCCGTCGCCTGGTTTAACCTGTGGGACGGCCGAGACTCCAAGCAGCGATCCTGACCGGTTTTGCTTGCCGAAGGACAACGAGTGCTCGGCATTTCTTGACATTCAAATCCTGATTCACCTCAATGCAGCATCGGCAACACCGGTGGGGTTTACTACAATGGCCGCATTGCAGTTCAACACAGTGCAGTTCAACAGCCGTATCTACAACAAAAAGGTGCGGGTGACGACCTCCGAGCTGCTTTTCTCGTACCCACTTACCGGAGACATTGCAACCGATGTATCAGGTCTACTCTACTC
>JAYUXG010000168.1:0-11459 GCA_043753125.1 Saprospirales bacterium
CCAGCCAGTAGTCGGCACAGTCGTCTTGAAAGCAGAACGCCAGCCAGTCAAGTCCTGGCCATTGAATAGCAACCGCCAACCCTGGGCTTTTTCGGCGGCGGTAAGGTCGTTTAGGTTAAGATTGATGATTGGGCAATCGGTCGCAGGACGCGCGCGCAGGCCGGAGCCGGACTGGATGCGAATGTTGCGCCAATGGATGGTCTTGCCCACATCGTCGCCGCCAGTGCGGGGCGCGTGGACCTGCAAGGCGATAAAACCCGTTTCCTGCAGGGAGTCCACCAAATGCGCCACCGGCACCCCATTGATCCAAGTGTGGATCTCTTTGCCAATGGCTTCGATGTGGTATTTGTTCCATTTGCCGGGGAGAAAGGCCTGTTTGCCAGCGGGGTTGATATTGGGGATGTACAGCCAGTCCCGCCGCCCTTCGTCATAGATGCCGCCTGACCAGGCGCGGGTGGAAGGGTCCACTTCGACCTGCAAGCCATGTACCTGTCCGTTTTTATAGTCGGGGCGGCTGTTGGTGCGAATCTGAAGACCTGAATTGAGGGTGCCTTCTACCCGCAGCTCTACTTCGAGGATGAAATCGCCGTACATTTTCTCGGTACACAAGAACGTATTCGGCGATTGGTCCACGCAAGTGCCGATGATTTCGCCCTGCTTGACCTCGTAGGTGGCCGTTCCGCCTTTTTTGGTCCAGCCGTGCAGCGTTTTACCGTCAAAGAGGGTGGTCCATTTTTCCGGTTGTGCAATGGCAGAAAAATAGAAAATAATGCTGTTTAGTAGAATGAGTATTGATTTGCAAAGCATGGGATTGTATTTAGTAACCCAAGAAAATTTTTTGTCGCAGGACACCACACTTTTGTCATCTTGACGGGAACTCCATCCGGGGTTTTAAAACAGCCTCTCAGTAATTGGGCAATTTCCACCCATTATGATACGTGGGCTTTATCAAATCATTGGCTTCTTTGCTGGTGAATTTATACTCGGCCGCGTCCCAATGTACGCGTTCGCCGGTGCGGTAGGCAATGTTGCCCATTTGGGACACCAAGGCCACGTTGCGCCCGATCTCGATATGGGCGTTTAGTTTTTCCGGGGTCTTGTTCTGTATACAGTCCAAAAAGTTGCGCACGTGCAGGTCCAGCCCCACCTCGTTGGCTCCTCTTTTAAAGGATGCCGCCTTCATTCTGTCCTTTTCCGGCAGCACTTCCCAGCCTTCGCGGTCCAGCACCAGTGTGCCGTTCTCGCCGGTGAATGCGATGCCATGTGGCCGCCCATAAAAGCCGCGGCCAATACCAATGGTATGCTCCCACTGCATGGTAAAGTGGCCAAAATCGTACATCGTGTGCAGCGTGTCCGGCGTGACCATGTCATCGTCGGGAAAGGCCAGTTTGCCGCCCATCGCCATGACGGATTTTGGCACGGTGGCTTTCATGCCATACAGGATGTAGTCGATCAAGTGGACGCCCCAGTCGGTCATCACGCCACCCCCATACTCCCAGTACCACCGAAAACTGGCGTGAAAGCGGTTTTTGTTAAATGGCCGTTTGGGGGCCGGACCCAGCCACATATCGTAGTCCACCCCGGCGGGGACGGGCGTATCGGGTACCTTGGGTATCGCACCCTTCCAATCTACGTACGACCAGGTTTTGGTGGTGCGGATACGGCCCAGCTGGCCGGAATGGACGAAATCAATGGCATCCACAAAATGCGGCTGGCTGCGCTGCCACTGACCGACTTGTACTACTCGCTGGTGTTTTTTGACGGCGTTGACCATGATATCAATCTCGTGGATGGAATTGCCGATCGGTTTTTCCACGTATGCATCCTTGCCCGCTTCCAGGGTGTGGACCAGCATCAGGCAATGCCAATGATCCGGCGTACCGATGATGGCTACATCCAAGTCTTTGTCCGCCAACATCTTGCGATAGTCTTTGTAAAACACGGGCTTCTTGAAATTTGCCTTGACCAGCTCTTCCGCCCGACGGTTATAGACGTTTTCGTCCACCTCCGCGATGGCAACGCACTCCACTTCGCTGTTGAGCAAAAACGATTTTAAGTTGGTAAAGCCCTGGTTGTTGGCCCCGATCAGCCCGACCTGGATTTTGTCATTTGGAGACACGGTGCGGCGCAGCGACGCGATGGCTTCCAAAGGCAGGGTGGCACCGAGGGCAATGACGGAAGCGGTTTTTACGAAATTTCGACGGCTGTACTCCATGTAAGAGAAGTGAGAGGGGCGAGAGAAGGGAGAGGTGGTTAAAACGTTTTATGGCCTCTATCGCCCAAAGATATTTTGCGCTATTTACAACCCGGCATATTTTTTACGCTGACCGCACATTTCGGTAGTACTGCCCAATAATCAACGCGATGGGTAGCCCCACCATAAATATTAAAATAAGCATCCCTTTTGCCGCCGACAACCAGTCAAACGGTTGTTTGGGAGCATTTGCTAGTGGCAGTACTAATAGATTCATCACCAACCAGATCACTACGCCATATACCAAGCCAGTAATGACCAAATTTTTGGATACCCCTTTTACTTTTGGATAGAACCCAAAAAACAACATCGTCCAGAAAAAAGCAATGAAAAAGTGAAAAGCCAAGCCCCAGGCCAGCATGGTCCAGCCTCCCGCAAAAGCGGCCTTGCCGAAAACACTGCTGGCGATGAAAGGCAGCACTTTTTCTACGGGAACACCGGAGCTGATTACTGCTGCGGCCAAGTCGATGCTGCCAGCGAGCAGCCCGGCGGCAAGGATGGTCTGGGCGGGCGTTTTTAGGGTGAGGAAACTTGTGGGGGAGGGCTGATAATCCATGTGTTAAAAGAGTCGGCAAATATACTATTCCCACACCACTTTCCCCACTGCCAGCACGCCATGCGTAGCACGCAGTTCCAAGAAATACAGTCCCGTCGGCAAACCCGCCCGTTGCACTTCCACGGTTTGTCCTTGCACCGCCATACTCCGCACCACCCGGCCCAGTGCATCGCGCAGCACCAGTCGCTGGCCTGGCTCGAAGGGTTTTTCTGACTAAATGCGGGTCGTCTGGCTGGCCGGGTTGGGCCAAACTTGCAGCATGGGTACGGTGGCGCCCGGTTCGCGGGTGGCTGTGGGCAGAAAATCATGCCCGAGGGTATGGAACACCGTATTGGTCATCACCGGTGCGTTGAAATCGAAATAGATGCCCGCGCGGTTTTCTACAAGGCTGCCCAGCACTAGATCTTTTTGTTGGTCAATACTGAACTGGATAAATCCGTGCGAGGCCACTTCGTTTACGTTCGAGTCGGGCAAGAGGATGTGGGCAAAGGTAAGGGTCAAGATGCCCGCACCGGAAAGCGTCCAGGTGTAGGGATGACTGGCCGCACCGGGACGGACGGTGGTGGGGTCAAGCCAAGTAGAAAGCGTGTCGCGCACCGCAACCGTAAAAGCGGTGTCAGTGCCGGTATTTTGAAAACGAATCTGGTAGTCAAGGGGTATATTTGGTTCAATAAAGTGTTCTGTGTGAATATTGAAATTCAGCAACGGGTCAAGGATAATTTGTAGGTAGGCACTGTCGGCAGCGAGGGGGCCTCATTGCAGTAATGGATGCTGTAAGTGCCAGAAAAACAACGTCTTAGTGCAGACGTAGCAATATCCATCGTCATAAGAGCGCAGTCGGCTACGATCTGGATGGACAAATCCTGCACCACGGCCAGGTTGCCGGTGTCGGGGATAGCTATGGGGACATCGCCCAAGCAGCTTTCCCATAAGTTGGCAGGCATTATGGCAGACAACAAATAGTCATCGCCCGGCACATCGTGCATCTCGTAGTGGCCGCTGCTGTCGGTGGTGGCGTAGAGGGCGTAGTTGGGGATAGTCAGTTGGACTTTCCAGTTGACCAAAGCCGGTTCAGGGGAGTTTGTTTGGCAATTTATATTTTGGTCAAGGGCCAGCTGGCCGACAATAGAAATAGGGTACGCGCAGAAGTCCCTGAGGTGCTGCTGATATTGTGCGGACATCCACCATTTTGGGTCGGAAGAGCAGATGGTGTTGCCCAGGCAGAATCCATCGCCGGTTGGTTCAATATCCAAAAGACTTCACCCGCTGGATTAAATTTATATAAAGACACGTTATTATGTCCCCCTGTAATCAGTGAGCTTTCATCAACAGTAATTAAAAATATTTCTCCGGTAGCATTTTGATGGAGGTCTGTTACAACAGACCGCGAAAATCGCTTGGCTACTTGTCTCCCATCGAGTTCTTCCAATCTGCCTCTATAAAATCAAATCCTGGTGCATTTGAAACTTGAATCTGCGCCTCCACCAGTTCCATCTCAATCTGCCGCTTCTGCAAATCGGCCCCCGTGACCTTCACCTGCACCCGGTCCCCCATGCGCAATACGCGCTTGCTGCGGCGGCCCAGTGCCTGTAGGTTACCTTCTTGCAGGGTGTAGGTATCGGCCAGATATTTGAACTCCACCAATCCTTCGGCCTTGGATTCGGGCAGCTCCACAAAAAAGCCCCGCTCCAGAAAGCCGCTGATGATGCCCTCGAACACCTCGCCCACCCGCAATTTGATGAATTCCACCTGTTTGTACTTGATGCTTTCACGCTCGGCATCGGCGGCTTTTTTCTCCTGTAGGCTGACGTGCTTGCATTGTTCCTCCAACTTGCTTTTATCCACCCGATAAGTCTTTCCGTCCAAGTTACGCTCCAAAATACGGTGCGCCAGCACATCGGAGTAGCGGCGGATGGGTGACGTGAAGTGGCTATAGTGGGAAAAACCCAGCCCATAGTGGCCAATATTCTCGGTTGAATAGACCGCCTTGGCCATCGTGCGAATCGCCAGCGGTTCCAGCAGTTTCAGGCGGTCGTCCTTGCGGCTGGCCCGCATCAGCGAGTTGAACGACTGGGCAATCTGCTTCGGCGTGTCTACCTTCATGGGGAAGCCCAATTGGGCGGCAAAACGTGCAAAATCGGCCACCTTCGTAGCATCTGGCAGATCGTGGATGCGATAGACAAACGGAATCTCGGCTTGGTTCTTGGCCTTATTTTCGATGTACAGGGCCACTTCCTTGTTGGCCAGCAGCATAAAATCCTCGATCAACAGGTTGGTATCCTTACGCTCTTTGACGTAGGCCTCGATGGGCGTACCGTCTTCCGCCAGCCGGAAACGCACCTCGTCGGTCTCGAAACCAATGGCCCCGTTCTTCTCGCGCTCCACCCGCATTTTTTTGGCCAACTTGTCCATTGTTTTGATGGCCCATTCCAGTTGGGGAAAGATGTCCAGGTCGCGCAGGGCTGCCGGGGGTTTCTTTTCCAGGATGGTCTGTGCCTGTTCGTAGGAAAAACGGTGCGCCGAGTGAATCACCGTTTTGCCAAACCAACGGGCAACGATCTTGCCCTTCGGCTCAAAGGTAAAGACCGCTGAAAAGGTCAACCGATCTTCATGCGGCACCAGCGAACACAGGTGGTTGGACAGTTTTTCGGGCAACATCGGGCAAACCCGGTCCACCAAGTAGACCGAGGTGCTGCGTTGGAAGGCCTCCCGGTCCACGTTGGAGTCGGGCTTCAAGTAATGCGTCACGTCGGCAATGTGTATACCAATTTCCAAATTGTCGTCCTCCAACTCTTTGATACTCAAGGCATCGTCAAAATCCTTGGCATCTTCCGGGTCAATCGTGAAGGTCAATGTATCCCGAAAATCGCGACGGCGGGCAATCTCCTGGTCGGAAATATTATCGGGGATGGCCGCTGCTTCCCGCTCGGCTTCGTCGGAGTGCGACAGCTCGAAGCCCTGGCTGATCAGAATCTTGTTCATCTCAAAGTTGCTGCCGCCAGTCTTACCTAGGGCTTGAGTCACCTTGCCGATGGGCAGCCTCCCTTTACCTTCCTGCCAGTCGGTAATGCGGATGACCACATGGTCTCCGTCTTGGGCCTCGCCGCAGGCCTCCAAGGGGATGTACACATCAGTCTGCACGTTCGGGTTGGCCGAGACGAACAGGGCGTACTTGCGGTTGAGACGGAGGGTGCCGATGAAGAACTCGTTGGCGCGTTTCAGCACGGCCACGATCTCGCCCTCGGGCTTGCGGGCGGTCATGCCGCTGCGCCGGGCCGGGGGAGCGGAGAAGAGCAGCACCCGCACCGTGTCGCCGTGCATTGCGCCGCCCAAGTGTTTTTGATGAATGTAGACGTCCGTGTCGAGCAGCTCGCTCACGATGTAGGCCGCGCCGGTGCGAATCATGTCCACCCGACCCTCGATCATTTTGCGGGGGCCACGGGTAGTGGTCAGGCTCACCCGCCGGGCATCGCGGTCAGGGGCTGCCTTTTCGACGCGCGGTTCCCGCGATTTGGGGGCATGGCGTTGGATAGACGTTGGGATATTAATCTGATCGTCCTCCTCTTCGTTCGAGGGCGTAGTAAGCCGGTCCAAGGCCAGGCCAAAGCGTTCGTCGTCGTGTTCGGTGACTGTACCTAATTGTACCAATTGGCGCAGGGCGTGTTCGGCAGAGTCCGCATTGTTGTCTACCCGTAGGCTTTGCGTGATCTGGCGGGCCGAGAAGTGCTTTCTAGGGTGGGCCAGCAAAAATTTTAGGATTTCGATTTGCAATGATTGGGCAGACAACCTTTTGTCGCCGCTGTTTTTCTTTTTAGTCATACTTGGATCTGGCCGGATGAATGGGCCGATGAGTTGGTTATCCGTTATGGGTTATTGGTATTTGGAACAACATTTAGCCTAAACAAATTCACCAAAAATTTTGGGCGGATTTAGCCAATGAACAAAACCGACATTTTGCCCAAAAAGTTGCAAATACGGACGCGTTGAAAGTGTGAAGAGGACCATGAATGCTCAAAGTTTTGCCAACCTGGTCTCCAAAAAGGCCAACACTTTGGCCGTAGCGCCCCGGTTTTCTGCCAAAAAATTTCGTGCCGCTTCTGCAGCTGGCTGGTAGTGTGCTGGGTCGGTCAAGCGGTGCAGCACAGCGGCCAACTCCCCTGCATTGCGTACCGGAAAAGCCGCACCGCGCTCCACAAAGGCCCGTGCTTCCGCAAATTTGGTGTATTTCGGCCCAAAAATGATGGGCAGACCAAAGGCGGCCGGTTCCAGCGTATTGTGGATGCCCGCCCCAAAGCCGCCGCCAATATAGGCCACGGTGCCGTAGCGATACAGCGTGTTGAGCATCCCCACGTTGTCGATCACCAGCAAACGCACAGTACGGAGCGTGTCGGGCGTCGCCTCGGAGTACCGAACCGCTTGCGGGTAGCGGAGCAGTCGTCGCACGTTTTTTTCGGATGGTTCGTGGGGGGCAACGATTGTCTTCCAGGTGCCGACAGTGGTTTGATCGTTCGATAGCACTTGCTCCAGTATGGTTTCGTCGGCCTCCCATGTGCTACCGAGGAATAGGGTAGGATGGGTGTGTTCTACCCCCCCCGTAAGGTAAACTCTCTCGCTCCCCTCCGTAGAGGAAGCCCCCCCTAACCCCCCCGTAAAGGGGGGGGATGGACTGTTCCCTGCCGCTGAATTTTGTGCTTTTTCCATAAGCAAAGAGCCAATATCTTTCTTACTCACGCTGCTACTCCCCCCCTTTACGGGGGGGCTGGGGGGGGCTAACCCTACGACAAACGCCTCTACCACCTCATTAACCAAACCCATTGCCGCAATCTCCAACACCCGGTCAATACGAGTGTCACCAGCCACGGTAACATTTTGGAAGCCAATGCCTTGCAGCAATTGAGCCGAGTCTTGGTTTTGCACAAAAAAGTGCGTGAACGCCATTAGTCCCCGTCGCCAGAAGCGGCCCCACGGCTGGAAAAAAGGCTGGCGGGGACGGAATAAGGCGGAGACGAGTAGCGTAGGGATGCCGCGTTGCCGGAGTGCCGTGAGGTAGTGGAACCAAAACTCGTATTTGACGAAAACCACCGCGTCGGGCCGGACGATGTCCAAAAAATCGGCCACATTGCGGGGCGTGTCAGCGGGCAGATAGGCCACAAAATCGGCTTGGGCATAATGCTGGCGTACCTCGTAGCCGGAAGGCGAAAAAAAAGTCAACACCACCTGCCAATCGGGAAACCGCGTGCGGAAAGCTTCGATGACTGGTCGACCCTGCTCAAACTCGCCCAACGAGGCCGCGTGGACCCACAGCACCCGGCCTTTTTTTTGAAATGTTGCCCGATAACGTCGCCGCCAGTCTTGCCGCCCGGCCACCCACTTCCGGGCTTTGGGGTAGAACCATGCCGCTACGTGGATGCCAAAAGTGAACAGGCGAATGGCAAGGGAATAAAGCAAGGCCATGTGCATCAATCAGTAGTATACGTTTTCCGCGCCGCCGATGTAGAACGGAATCGTCCAGCTGGCCTTGATGCCAAAGCGCAAATCAATACGTTTGCCGTCGAGCTTGCGCCGCTCCGTAAAGTCCCAGTCGCGCAACGTGTTGGTGAAGCCCTGGTTGAAATCAAAGCCGATCATCCAGTTGGCGCGGCGGTTTTTGGCCAAGTGCTGCCAACCCACGAACTGCTGGAGGGCCAAGCCCCCGGTCAGCCGATCGTAGCCGTTCGCGTAATTGCCAGTGAGCTGCGTCATGACGCTTTGATCGTCCTGCACCCGAATCTTATGCCGGGTGATGCCCGCACCCAGCGTGACCCGCAGACCGGAACGTGAATCATGGAAAGGGAACAGCTTACCTATCAATGCGCCCGCGTACCAGCCACGCTGGCGCAATGGCACCGAAGCCAGGAACTGATCTTTACCGATCAAGTCGCCCTCCGCAGTACGCAGGATGGCCAGGGGATCTTCCTTGACTTGGTTGCCAAAAAAATACTGGCCTTCCAGGCCGATAAGCAGGTTGTTTTCGGTCAGCCAGTCGGCCCCTAAGCCAATACTATTGTCCCGCCCAAACCGGTCGGCCAAGTCGCCGCCTAATAGGTGGGTACCCAGCGACAGATGGGCCAGAATCGCCTTACCTTTGTTGCGCGGTTCTTCCGGTTGCGGGTGTTCGCGGTGGCGTTGCGCAGAGAGCAAGGTAGCGCAAAGAAGCAGGGGGAGGATAAAATAGGATTTCAAGGACATGATATTCTGCGTGTAACAAATAAACGTCTGCGAACCAGCAGGTTTGGCGGCATGAAAGAAATGAGCAGCAAAAATAGTGATTTTCAAGCTATCCATCCGGAGGTTGGCACTACGGCTACCGCCGATCCGGGACTCGACGGTATGATTAACGATGCCATCCTTGCCAAAATGCACGATCTGGTAGGGGAGGGCTATTTCCACACCGACGAGACGACCCGCCAAGCGCATGGACGCGACGAGACGGAAGACCTGTTTTACCTGCCCCATGCCGTGGCCGAACCCGCCAACACCGCCGAAATAAGTGCGCTGTTGCAACTCTGCCATACGGAACGCATACCCGTCACGGTACGCGGCGGCGGCTCCGGATTGGCGGGCGGGGCCTTGCCCATCCACGGCGGACTGGTGCTCTCCATGCGCCGGTTGAACCAAATCTTGCACCTCGACGAACGCAACTTCCAGGTGACTGTGGAGCCGGGCGTGGTGACCGAGACGCTACAGAACACCTTGAAAGACAAGGGGTTGTTCTATCCCCCCGACCCTTCGAGCCGGGGCTGGAGCTTCATCGGCGGCAACGTGAGCACCAATGCCGGCGGCCCCAAGGCCGTAAAATATGGGGTGGTGAAAGACCACGTACTCAACTTGGAAGTAGTATTGCCTACTGGCGACATCATCTGGACAGGAGCCAATACGTTGAAAAACTCGACCGGCTATAACCTCACCCAACTGCTGGTCGGCAGCGAAGGTACGCTGGGGGTGATCACCAAGATCGTGCTGAAATTGCAGCCGTATCCCACCCAGAACCTGTTGATGCTGGCCCCGTTCCGGTCAGCGGAAAGTGCTTGCGCGGCGGTAGCGGCTGTTTTTCAAGCGGGCGTGACCCCCTCGGCCCTCGAGTTCATGGAGCGCAACGCCATCGACTGGGCCATCCGCTACGTTGGCGACGTACAGCTGCCAATGGGCGACGAGGTGCAGGCCCACCTGCTCATCGAAGTGGATGGACAACACCTGGAGTCACTGTATGCTGATTGTGAGACCATTACGCGGGTACTGGCGCACTACGATTGCGGCGACATCCTCTTTGCCGACGACGAGGCGACCAAGACCGATCTCTGGAAACTGCGCCGCAACGTGGCCCACGCGGTGAAAAGCACTTCTATTTACAAGGAAGAGGACACGGTAGTGCCCCGCGCGGAACTGCCGGTGCTGCTGCGCCACGTCAAGTCAGTGGGGGCCAAATACGGCTTTGAATCGGTGTGCTACGGCCATGCGGGCGATGGCAACCTGCACGTCAACATCCTGCGCGGCGACCTCTCCGACCACGCCTGGCAGGTGGACGTTACGCAGGGCATCCGGGAGATATTCACCTTGGTCAAAAGCCTCGGCGGCACCATTTCCGGCGAACACGGCATTGGTCTGGTGCAAAAGCCCTATCTGGATATTGTATTTTCGCCCGTGGAGCTGCGGTTGATGCAGCAAATCAAGGCGGTGTTCGATCCGCACGGGATTTTGAACGCCGGGAAAGTTATTTGAGCAGGAACTTGGTTTTTTAAACCGGGTCGCCCTACATTTACACTCGCTTACAGACAAGTAGGCCAAAACGGACCATAGCTCAGTTGGTTAGAGCGCTACGTTGACATCGTAGAGGTCACTGGTTCGAATCCAGTTGGCCCGACTAGATTTGGGAGAGGGTGAGAGAAGTGAGAAGGAGAGATTCTACGGAGCATAGCTCAGTTGGTTTAGAGCGCACGCTTCACACGCGTGAGGTCGTAGGTTCGAATCCTACTGTTCCGACTACCGTGAGAGGGTGAGAAAGTGAGAGAAGTGAGAATACGTTATTCCCTCTCCTGCTGTCTTAGCCCTCTTGGCTTTTGTTGCGGGACGTAGTTCAGCCCGGTAGAATACATGCCTGGGGGGCATGTGGTCGCAGGTTCAAATCCTGTCGTCCCGACAATGTGTTAACGCAACTACCTGTTAATCAGGTAGTTGCGTTTCTTGTTTAGGGCGTTTGGGTAGTTTGTGGGTCGGGTGGAAAATTTATCGGCCCTAAAATGGCTGTTTTGGCGGTTGGCCAAAGTTTTTTGCCCCGGCTTCCCTTGCGTTGCTACTTCATACGAAAATCAAAGGTTTGGCTGCCCGTGTCGGTTGCCTATCTCATTTCTCTCTTTTTATACGGATCGGCAAAGTCGGCAATTGTTTTACCTGCCGTTGGCGTTCCTGCTTTGGCTTGCCCCTTTTTTATAAGGATCGGTAAAGTCGGAATTTATGTGTGAAGATTCCGGACCATACTGACCCCTCGTACTGGAAGATATTGACCCCCTTGTACCGGCGCAATCTGACCCCCTGTACCGGGCCAAATTGACCCCCCAGGTGGCAACTTAGGTTTAGTTTATTCCGGACCAAGTTGACCCCCTCTTCAGGATC
>JAYUXG010000169.1:0-11452 GCA_043753125.1 Saprospirales bacterium
CGGCCACCCTATTTCCGGCAAAAATTACTTTCCGGAGATGCACGCCATTGAGTGCCGCATCAATGCGGAGGACGTGTTCAACGACTTTCGCCCCAGCCCCGGCAAGATCACTTCTTTCCACTCGCCCAAGGGCCACGGCGTACGCGTGGACACCCACGTCTACGCGGGCTACACTATTCCGCCCTATTATGATTCTATGATCGCCAAACTTATCGTCCGCGCCCGCACCCGCGACGAAGCCATCCTCAAAATGGAGCGCGCACTGGACGAGTTCATCGTGGAGGGCGTGAAAACCACCGTGCCTTTCCACCAGCGGCTGATGCGCAATACGGACTTTCAAGAGGGCAATTTCACGACGAATTTTCTAAATACCTGGGATTTTAAGAGTGTAGTGCTTTGATGAGAATGGCTTAAATTTGCCGTACAGTATTATGGGAAGTTTTTTTAGTGTGTAGAACTAATAAGTATGACCCACCAATCAATTATAGAACATTGGCACAAAGAAGCGGACATAGCGCAACACCGCAGTGACCGCTTTTTTCGTTGGTTAAAAACATTGGACAAAAGAAAAGTGGATCGGCTGGCCAAAGAGACCCATACGGAAGTATTTGCCACCGTAGAATGCGTACGGTGCGCCCACTGCTGCCGCACCTTAAAACCGGAATTTCGCGAAAAAGATATGCGGCTGATTGGTGCCCACCTTGGTCTAACGGTTAAAGAATTACAAGCCACTTACTTGGAACAAAACGAGCAGGGCGTCTGGCAAACCAACGTGCTGCCCTGCCCTTTCCTGGCCGATACGGGCCACTGCCGCATCTATGCCGTGCGGCCCGGCGACTGTAGCGGCTTCCCACATACCGACAAAACTTCCTTTGCCAGCCGCTCCTGGTCACACTCGACGAATGCGGTGACCTGCCCGGCAGTGTTCGCCATTGTAGAAAGCATGCAGACACGGTTGGGGTATCGAGGATGATGCACAGGTTTTTGGCTATCCACCCTTTTATAAATCTTCCATGTTAAATTTTTGCGTAAAGCATTGGTTTTCATTGCCCATTTGCCAATTGCAACTTTGCCTGTTAACTTAGTGGCACTTAAAATAATCAAACGGCTCCCGGCAATCCAAACATCGGAACAGTGCCTTGCACGAGGTGGAGCCGAATTGCGACAACATTTCCGTGTGGGTGGATTGGCAAAAGGGACAGGTGAGCGCACGGCGTTCGCCCTGCAGGGCCTGTTTATCGAGCGAAGCCTCGGCGGGCGGCGCAATGCCAAAATCGGCCAGTTTTTGCCGTCCCGCTGCCGACAGCCAATCGGTCGTCCAGGCTGGACTGATGACGGTGGTCACCTTTACCCGCTCGAATCCACCCGTCTGCAGGGCTGCCCGGATATTCACCTCTATGATGCCCATCGCCGGGCAACCCGAATACGTGGGCGTGATGATTACTTCCACACTACCATCGTCCAGCAGGCGCACGTCGCGGACAATACCCAAGTCGGTGACCGTGAGGGCCGGGATTTCCGGGTCGCACACCGTGTGAAGCAAGGCCCAGACGGTTGATAGCACCAACCCGTGATTGGCAGCCTCAAAAGTTGCCGGGTACATGGTGGAAGAGGAAGTGGCCATTGCGAAGGACATTTAGCAGGGTTTTTAGGTGGCTTTGATTGGTTAAGTATTGACGATTATCCACAAAACCGCTTTCTTTGATTGACGATTGTAGATTTTTGAGGTACAAAACTTAATTGCAAATTATCAAACACCACAGGTCAAGTCTTGTTTTTAGGCTTCCTGGTAAGAGGAAGCCGAACGGGGTTTGACGCTATTCCTGCAAAATGGTTTGCACAAATTCCAAGGCCCGTCGTTCCGACCAAGCAAACTGCCCCTCGCCACGTGCCTGGAATCCACAATGGCCACCCGCAGTTGGCATTTCCAAATGAAAAAACGGATGGTCGCGGGCCACGTCCACCGGGAAACAAGCGGGGGTCAGAATAGGGTCGTTGAGTGCGCTGATTAACAACGTCGGCACCCGGATGCCCGCCACGAAGTTTTTGGCCGAGGCCTGTTCGTGAAATTCCGTCGCCGAGCCGAAGCCGCACAAGGGTGCGCTGAACCACTCGTCGAAGTCGCGCCAGCGGCGCACATCCTTTAGTTTTTGGAGGTTTACCTTATTGGGAAACCGCTCGTCTTTTACCCGAATCTTCTTGGCCAGGGCGCGCAAAAAGCGGACGCGGTACAGTGTATTGTCCCAACGGTCCAGCACATCCGCTCCAGCGGCAATGTCGCAAGGGGAAGAAAACGCGACGGCGGCCCGGATTTGTGAAGGCGCATTGTCGCCCAAGACGCCCAGATATTTCATGGTAATGTTGCCGCCCATACTGAAACCGATGAGTGCGATGGTGTCATATTGCCCACCACTCAATGCATACTGCACTACCGTCTGAATATCCTCCGTGTCGCCGTGGTGGTACATCCGAAAGGTATGGTTCATCTCGCCAGAGCAGGAGCGGCAATTCCAGGCCAGTGCGTCCCAGCCCTGCTGCCCGAACAACTTGGCCATGCCGCGCACGTATTGCCGCCCAGAGTCGCCCTCCAGCCCATGAGTCAGTATCACCAAGCGGCGATAGCCCTGTTTTACCCAGTCCAAGTCCAGAAAATCGTCGTCGGGCGTAGCAATGCGTTCCCGTTGGTAGTGTACGCCGGGCACCCGCCGACGGATACCTGGCACCAAGGTTTGCAGGTGGCCGTTGAATTGCCAAAGGGGGGGGCCGGGGAAAGAAGATGGGGAAATGATCATTTGTTTTTCACGCAAATGTCCATCTTTGTCGCCAAAAAATTCACCAATGCGTGCTGCCCTGTTTTCCAGCCTCCTGTTGTTTATTTGTTCGGCTTGTAGTTCTCCACAGCAGCAGTTGCAGCAACTCGAGGCCGGTATGCTGGACTTGCTTGGCCCCACCGTCGGCTGGAAGGTGCCTACCCAAAGCGGTACGATTTGGTTGCCACTGCCGCCACCTGCCGAAGTACAGACCGAGCAACAAATCCAGGCGCAAAAATTATTGGCCAGTGCCGCCAAAATGGACACCCTTGCCCTCGTCCCGGAACAACGCGCCCAACTGCAACAATACCGCCAGGCGTTGGCAGACATGACCGATGTATCAGCGGGCTGGCCCCTCAATCCGATGGCCTATACGCTCTTCGAGCCGCTCCAACGCTGTCTGGCCGAACCCGATGGCGAGAGTCTGGCCCTGTTGCTGGAAAGAATACCCGCTTACTACGCCGAAGTGGAGCAACGCTGGCGCAGCACCCACCAGCACCATTATGCCCCTGCGGTGCAACAGTGCTTGATTACGCTGGATACGCTGAAGGCATTGGAAAAAACTATGGAAAAATACCCGGCAGATATGCAGGCACGCTTGCGGGACGCGATACCTTTGGCGGAGGTAGGCTGGAAAAATTATATGGGGCAGTGCCGGAGCTTAGTGTTGGAGTAGAAAGAGCTAAATATACTTAGTCTGGTTCTTATCGTTCAGAATATCCTTTAACTCATTCAGATAAGCATATTGCACTGGCATCACCCGCTTGAGGGCCTCTTTCACTACGAAAAATGCGCCGCGTTCCATGTCCGGGATTAAGTTCTTGATGCGTTGTTTTGCTTTGGCCTTAGCCACCCGATAGTCTTCGTACATCAATGCCCGCAGGGAAGGTATTTCGTGCCAGTCGGCCTCGATGGCGATGGCCTTGTGGGCATCGCCATTGGCGTCGGTCACCGGCTCCAGCTCAATAAAATTGGTCATGCGCCCTGGCGCGTTTTCTTCGGCAGAAGGGGCTTGCCACTGTGGGTTTTCGGCGTCGGGCTGTTCCACTTGGCGCACCAAAAAGACCTCGAGTCCTTTTTCACCAACCCGATAAATGATGACGTCCACTTGTTCGTTGACTGACATAAAAGAAAATTAGCAAAAAGGCAAAAAACAAATGGAGCGATGCAACATCCCGATTCTTCATCGCGAAAGCAAAGGTCGAGTAATACAAACCCTGGCACCACAACACAGCCATGCTGTAAAAGGTTGATACTATAGTGGGCGTAAAGGAACACATTTTCCCGTTGTCCCCAAGCGTTATATCAAATACGAATGGATGGCACGGAGGGTTTTTTCTTGGCGGGTTTGGGGGTGGTGGATGGCGGGGGCGCGGCGTGGTCGGCATCTTGCCTCGTTTCTCCTTGGCGCAAGCGTTCTTCGGGCAGTAACTCATCCTCTGGGTGCGGCAGCTGCCCATCGTCTTTCGGAAAGATTTGGGTACCCGGTGTATTTTTATCGGGGGACACAAGATCGAAAAAGCCCTGGAAAAAATCTTCCATGCCAGTATCGCCGTTCAACAGGTCGCCGGGCGGCGTAAAGCGAAAGAAATGCGCGCCATCGCCCGTGAAAGTGGTATCGAAACGAAAATAAATACCGCTCGAATCGGAGGAGACGTCGGGCATGGCGGAACGTAGGTCTTCAAAACCCTGCATCATCTGGCGTTGCATTTCGCGCAGGCGTTGTTGCATTTCCTCCAAGGAAGAGGGGCTTTGGGCAGTAGCGTGGTACGGACTGGCTAAAAGGAACAGTGCCAGCAATAGAAAAGGGATTTGCTTTTTCATAATTAGTTGATTTTGGAAAGGTTAGAGGGGTTTAGCAGGCCTCCTGCGCCTGAAAAAGGTTTTCGGCGGGCGAAGGCAAAAATACGCAAAACCAAAAATGAAAGGAGCCAAAAAATGGGGCAATAACGATTTGTTTAAAACCCTACTTTCACCCATTGCAAAATAACCCACTGCTCTTTTGATTCGTTTGTGTTACTTCGTAACCGCCTTGTGGCTCACTGGCTGCACCCATTCGCCACCCCAGCGTTCGCTAGCCTTTTACTATTGGCAGACCACTTTTCGCCTGTCCGGCCCAGAAGTGCGGTATTTGGACAGCTTGCATTGCCGTACCCTGTACGTCAAGTTTTTGGACATAGGCCGCACGTCCGAGACCGGCGAAATCCGTCCGTTTGCCCAATTAGACGTGGCGGATACTGTCGGCTTGAGTGGGCGGACCATTGTGCCGACCGTATTCCTCACCAATGAAGTCTTCAAAAATATCTCTGCCGAAAAAACCGATTGGCTGGCCCAAAAGACGGCTACCAGCGTGCAGCGCATCGCCCGGCAGTGTCCAGTGGGCAGCATCGGGCCACTGTACCAATTCGACTGCGACTGGACGCCGACTACACAAGCGGCTTTTTTTAGTTTTTTGCAGAAAATCCGCGCCCACCTGCCTCCTGGTAGTCGCTTGAGTGCCACCATTCGTTTGCACCAGTACAAATTTCCGCAGCAAACGGGGGTGCCGCCCGTGGATCGCGGGATGCTTATGCTCTACAATACCGGCGACTTGGACGACCCGGCAGAGACGAACTCCATTTTCCAGCCCACTGCTGCCCGTCGTTACCTGGTGGGTGCGCCCAGTCGCTACCCGCTGCCGTTGGATGTGGCTTTGCCGATTTTTTCCTGGGCCTTGGTGTTTCGCGACGACGTATTCTGGAAAATCATTCCTGATCCCGACCCAACTAACTGGGCCGATACCAGCCGGTTCGAGCCGATTGGCCCGCAACGTTTCCGAATTCGGCGCGGCACATTTGTTGGCGGCCACTATCTTCGCCCGGACGACTGGCTGCGCGTGGAGGCCATCCCGCCGGCATTGTTGCGCGAGGCCGCACAGCTGGGCGGGCAAGTCGATCTGGCCAATGATGCGACAGTTGCCTTTTTTCACCTGGATTCCACTATCATGTTGCGTTATCGAGCAGCGGTGCTGGATTCGGTGGGGCAAATGGTAAAAGGGCAATGGTGATATTGCTCTTTTATGTAGACAGGAAGCCGATAAAATAATAAAAGCAACTCTGTGATAGTCAATCATTTAACCCGTATTTTAATCCGTCGAGGGTTGCGTGGCGTAGCCCCCCCCTACCCCTCCGTAAAGGGGGGGAGTATCTTGAGTAGAACTGGGGGATTGCTTTTTGCCATTTGCTTTTTGACGACGACTTCTTTTTTTCCTTTCCAGCCCGCGTCGCCCGCTGCATCTCCTTCCCTGACGGGGACGCTGGGGGGGGCTGGTCAGTGCTCGTCCACACCGGCATTTACGGGCTACACGTTTTTACATCCCGATATTATCAATCGCAATGCCGCCTACGCGCCTTTTTTTATGCAATGGGACGATTATTACCGGCAGTTTTATTTCAACCGCGACATTCAGCGGGAGGAAAACATTGAGGAATGGGTCGAGCGGTTTTGTGGTCGCCCGCTGCCAAAAGACGTGGAAGATGTGGTGTACGCTGCGGATTTCAACGAATTGGAAGGGCTGCGTTTGTCGGCGGCGGACCCGAAAAGGATGACGCCCCTACCCTACCGACTGGCCGGCAACACTTTTGCCGAAATGATCGCCCTGAACGGTTGCACCGAAGTGGCGGAGTATCTGATGTTTGCCAAAAAGTGTGAGCCGCACGTGGTGGCCGTCGGCGATGGCTGGACCATTCTGGAGCGCGACACGGCCAGTATGCAACTGCTCATCGAGGAGGGGCTGGGGCGTTTCCAGGCCACGGAATCGCATTTCGTGCGGCTGCGTTATGCCTACCAGATCATCCGGCTGGCCCATTACAAACGCGATTGGCAATACACGGTGGACTTGTACAACTACCTGCTACCGAAGATCGACCGCCGCAAACTGAGCATTGTGTACTACTGGACCCTAGGGCACCTCGCCGGGGCGTTGCAGCGGCTTGGCAAGTACCCGGAAGCGGCCTACCGCTATTCGCTGATCTTTCGCTACTGCCCTTCCAAACGTACCCAGGCCTACCGCAGTTTTTTGATCCGCAACGACCAGGACTGGACTGCCGCGTTGCTTCTTTGTCAGGATGACGGCGAAAAATCCACCCTGCACATCCTTCGCGCTGGTGGCTCGCATACTTATACGGTGGCTGATATGCAGACGGTGTACGAATTGGAACCAGACAATCCCCAGCTCGATCTACTGCTGGTGAGCGAGGTGCAGGCATTGGAGAACGTGTTTCTCCGCACCCGCGCCACTGATCGGAAACGTGGGGAAAACAAAGGCGGCATGCAACGGGAACGCGCGGCACAGGATATGGTGGAACTGCAAAAATTCGTGCGGCAGGTGCTGCGCGATGGGCGGACGCCCAATCTCCCGCTCTGGCGCACGGTGGTGGGGTACGTGGAACTGCTGGCGGGCGATACGTACGCCGCAGAGCAGTCCTTTGACCGCGCCAATGAATCCCTCGACCCCAACCTGAATGACCACCAAGCCCTGTTGCACCAGCTGGAAACCTGGCGGGTAGTGCTCGAAATCATGCGCCTCGACCCGGCGGTGGCCTATGTGGATGACGTGGCCTTTCGCATCCGCAGCTATAGCACGTTCAAGGCCAATCCGAACTTTGAGCCGTTCCTACAAGACTGGTTGTCTGCGGCTTACGCGGCCAGCCGACAGCCCGGCAAGGCCATTTTGGCCGCTTACCGGCCCGAAGCGTTGGGCTACAACCCCGATCTGGCCGTGCTGGATGACCTGCTCAAAGCGGCGGACGAGGAGAATCCCGTTTTGCTCGAAGAAGCAATGGAGATGGACACCAATCCGAATTATATTCGGGCCAGGCTGCTGGAAATAAAGGGCGTGTATTTGTTCAACAGTGGCCAGCCAGAAGCGGCCCTAGCTACGTTTCGCAGTATTCCCCGTTTGGAGCAGGAAAATATGCCCCGTTTCACTCCGTTCCGGGAAAAAGTGGGCGAAAAAATCCATCGGCCCGTCACCGACTCGCTGTGGCTGAACCGACGGGAGATTGTCGAAAAAATACTGGACTGGGAATTCCGGGCCAAAGCTGCCAGTGCCACCAATGACCCGGTGGCCGCCTGGTACTATTATTTGATCGGTTTGGGTTATTACAATATGTCGTATTTCGGCTACGAATGGGAAGCAATGGACTATTACCGCAGCGGGTACAACCAGTTGCGACTGGCCAGCGGCCCACTGTTTCCGCTGCAAGGCTCGCCCAATGGCAACCGCGAGAACTTGGACGTAAGCCGGGCGTTGAACTATTTTGAGACCGCCATGAATGCCACCAACAGCCCCGAAATGGCGGCCCGGGCGGCGTTCATGGCCGCGCGGTGCCAGCAAAAGCAGTGGTTTTGCGACCCTGACAGCCGCTATCGGCCCGGCAGCAAACTGATCCCAACCTTGCCTGAGCAATATTCCACCTATTATGACCTGTTGAATACCAAATACCGCAGCACCGAGTTCTACGGTTTGATCGTGCAGGAATGCAAGTGGCTGGCTGCTTATGGACGATAAGGGTAAGTTAGGAAACAGGAGTTAGGAGCCAGGAGCCAGGAGTTAGGAGTTAGGAGCCAGGGGGTTAGGAGCCAGGGGGTTTAGGGGTTAGAAGTTTCAACACTCACCCTTTATAAAATTAAACACTATGGCCGTTCAGAAATTTGAAGATTTAATTGCCTGGCAAAAAAGCCAGGATACAGCTGTTTTTATTTATGTCAAATTCAACAAATTGGCTGATTTTGACTTTAGAGATCAAATCTGTCGTGCGGTGGTCTCTATTTCCAACAATATTGTCGAAGGCTTTGAGAAAGGAAGCAATCGTGACTTTACCCGCTTTCTACGTATTGCCAAAGGATCATGCAGTGAAGTTAAATCCATGTTGTATTTGGCCAAATGCCTTTCCTTCATGTCAGAAGCAGACCAAATAACTGGCCTTCAGCAAGCGGCTGAAATAGGAAAAATATTAAATGGCCTCATCAAATCCATGCAACCTCCTGTCCCCTAACTCCTGCACTCCTATCTCCTGCCTCCTAACTCCTAATTCCTAATTCCTCCATGCGTCTGCTCTTGTTTGCCATACTTTGCTTTCCCTGCGTGGCATCGGCCCAGGTAGAGGATGCCGGAAGTATTTTTCGCGAGTTGCGTACGCTCAACGGTACGTGGTTCATGGCCACCGACCGCGGGGATCGCCTGGAAGTCTGGGGTATTGCCGACGATAGTACGCTGACCGGAAGTGCCCTGCGCATCAAACCCGAAAACGGTGACACGGTGACGCTGGAAACCATGCGGCTCGAACTGCGCAACGACTCCATCACCTACTATGCCATTGCGCGCGGCCAAAACCAGAACCGCGCCATCGGCTTCGGGCTGACGCAGGCCGATTACGATGGCTATGTATTTGAAAACCCCGTCCACGACGACCCCAAACAAATCACTTATCTGTTGTTAAGCAACCGGGAGTTGCAAGTGACGACCACGGGACTGCGCAATGGCCGCGAAAACAAACAGGAGTTCGTCTTCGAGCGGGAGTTTAATCCCGGTGCAGTAGAGTTCCGGTTGCGGGCGGGCCTGAATGCCTACACGTTGCGCGGCACGGGCCAGTTTCCGGCCGATACACTATTCCAGGACCAGGCATTGGATTTTGGCTATCGGCCCGGCTGGGAGGTCGGGGCGCAGTTTGGTTTTCAGGGGCGCGGCGGTTTTCTGACCATCCAAGTGGATATCGGGTTGGCCGGCAAGCGGTCGAAAGTAGCTTCCAATTTTGCGGGCGACACAGCGGTGTATGTCCGCGACGGCATTTACAATACGACTTGGCTGACCATCGGCGTACAGCCGGAACTCCGTTTGCGGCGCGAGGGCCGACTCTCTATATTTGCCGGGCCTTACTTGGGTTTTTTGCTCACTAACCGCCTGAAAGGTATTCAGCAACCCAACACGAAAAACAAACTTTTCAAGGCCAATAGCGATTTCAAAAAGACGGACTTTGGCTTAGTGGCAGGCCTACAGTACCGATTGAACCTCAGCAAAAAAGACCTCGACGGCAAGTTGGGGCTGCGCTTCCAACTGGGGCTAAAAAACCTGGACAATCTCTACCACCGCGATTGCAGCAATCCGGCATTTTGCAATGGACAAGTGACTTTACAGGGCTTTTCGGTATACTATTCGGTCAATTTATTGAAAGCATAATCCACGCCACGGTCAGTACGTCACAATCTCCCCATTGGCCATGATTTCCACATGGCGGGTCTGCGAAGTGGTCGGGTCAAAAGTGTCCGTCGGGCCGCTGGAATGCCCTTCGGCAATGAGTATTTCGTAGTCCTCATTGATTGTCGCCACTCCCCGGTAAATGCTGCCGTCGGTTTCCACACGAGTGCGCGCAATCACCTGTCGGCCAATCAGTTGGCCCTTTTTGGTAAAGGTGACCAGTACATATTCGTAGGTCAGCAAAGCGGCTTTCCACCAGACCAGCGCGACAAACGTCTCCGTGCCGACAATGGAAAAACAGGGAATATATTCCGTAAATTCGTCGTCGGCCTCTACCCCATCGGTCGGATGGATGAATTGCGCGATCATGGCATCGGAGAGCGGTTCGTTCTCAGTACCGAAAGTATGGTGCGTCGTCTCGCCCAGCGTGGCTGGCATGGTCACGGGCGGGAACTTGGCGGCAAAATCGTTGAAAACCATTGATTGAATTATAAATTATGAATTATTGCTCGATTACCTTGAAGGAGTAGTAAAGGCCTGGCATTTTCTTACTGCCAAATGAGGGTCTATTATAGAACATAAACTCCTAACTGTTATTTTTAAATTTGGTTTATTGTATTGTTCAATACATACCATGTATAAAATCGCAACCAGTTTAAAATGGTGTATAATAATTCATAATTCTTCCACTGCTTCCTGAAAAGTCAGCTTCCGATTAGTCAGATCAAAGGCGCACAAATGCCCGTATCCTTCCCGCACGGGAAAATTCCAGAACACACAGCCAGCATCAATATCAATATAGCGTTTTTGTTCCAGTTGCCGGAGCATAGACTCAATCTCGCTGCACTTTGTCGGCGTGTGGCCATGCACAATGATGCGGTCGCCGAGCCAGTCATAGCGGATCTGGTCGTACCAGCACCTTATCCAGAGCATCTCGTCCGGGCTACTCAACGGATTGAGCAAAGCAAAGTCCAGCCCGGCGTGTACTAAAATGTATTCGTCCACCTGTAGCCAGTAGCCCAGGCAACGCATAAATTCGAGGTAAGGCTCCGGAATGTCGGTGATCCGCTGTACCCCAAAGCTATCCATAGTGCGTCGCCCATCGGTCTGTAGCCAACCTTCCAAGCCTTCCAGGCTATGTTGCGCGGTCAGTACGATGTCTTCGTGGTTGCCGCGCAGGCACTGTACTTGGTAGCCATCTTCTTGGAGTGCCCAAATGTGGTCGATGACGCCCTTGGAGTTCTGTCCCCGATCCACATAGTCGCCGAGCAGGTAAAGTTGGTCGGCAGTGGTGAAGGCAAGCCTGTCCAACAGGGCCACAAATGTCCGCTGGCAGCCATGAACGTCCGAAATGGCTATTTTCCGCATATTTTTTTTAAAAAGTTAAAAGTAGGCCCTACTTTTG
>JAYUXG010000170.1:0-11443 GCA_043753125.1 Saprospirales bacterium
AGCCTGAATTGGGGGCGCGAATAACGAGACGAAATTGCAACTTGTTCTTTATCAATTGATTATTAAAATGAGTTTACCATAAACTAGCCGCGCAGTAGGAAATTTTCAGAGTTTCGCAAACATCATCTCTACATGGTATGTAACATGAGTTATTAAATCATTCTACCATAAATGGGTCAGAAGGGTGTGAATTCCACAATTGTTTAAATTTGCCTTGACTATGACTAACTCTTTCCACTCCATTCACATAGACCTTATCCGATGGGAACTTACTATCTAATAAGTTTATGATAGTAACAGCCGGCCTGCCTCCCAATAACTCTATGCTAGCATTTATAGAATGCCAAATATACACTGAGAGTCTAGGGCAGATTGCTTGAAATGTTGGTTCTGCCCAACTACTTGGCCTACCTTTCGCCGCCCAGGCAAAGCCAAATTTGGTAGGTTTTTCAATACTATGCACATCGTTAAAGATTATTAAAGGCTTAGGCTTTAGCGGCCCTTCATCTCCTACATCAGTAATAATTAAAGATGCCTCAACATTCGTTATTTCGTTGTTGGTAAAATACACAGTAAATTTTCTTGAGGAAAAAAGGCGATATTTTTTGTCTTTTGCTCCATCTGTTGGGGTATCTCCTTTAACTATTTGATCTAGTACTAAAGCAAAAGCTCTTAAATTAATATTTGCAGTAACAGATGATGGGTCAAGCAAGCTTGGGCAATATATAAATCCGGTATCGTTTCCGATCGGATTAATAAAACTTTTTACAGTTACTGTAAACTCCTCTATTTTTTTTGTCGGTGCAGTTTTCGCAAAATTGATTTGATTAGAAGAATTTGTTGGACGAACATATTGTGAGGAAATAAATCCTCTATCAGTTTGATGCCATATCTTGTTTCCTTCTACGTCCGCTCCAAGAGTACTTCCAATTATTTTTACAACATCGCCCTGAAAATACATGCCAGATATAGTGGCGGTAAGGTTAGGAAGCATTCTGATATGAAGACCAGAAGCAGTTACAGTGCCTTCCTTGGGAGGAGATTGCTTTTTTAAGGGAATAGAAGGTTTCTTTTTAGATTCGAGCCATTCCGAATATTTATCAACAGCCATATCAGCCTCAGTTCCCACCTCAGTAAATGGCCCTTTTACAGGTCCGTGTTCATCATAAGTAAGATTGTCGGCAGCATTTTGCGTTTCCTCTTTTAATGTATAAGTGTTAAAGCTAGAAATTTTATTGAATCTATCATTATGTTGTCCAGTATAATATGATTCAAGCAGCGCACTTAATTTCATTTCTCCTTTCTTGAATTCTTCTTTCAAAGAAGTAGAAGATAATTGTGAGCCGAGAATGAATCCATCGATGTCCCCCACTAATTCTGCATAAGTTGCCTCTGTACCCGGTCCAACGAGAGATTTTTGTTTTCCGGCATTATACTGCACAGCCGACTGTGCCAGATCCCCCGACAACGTCTCGCTATAAAGAGTATCCATGTTCGACCCCGCTGTTACCAAATCTCCTACAGCTGGCAAAAACCCATCCGCTATTTCGGATGGGCTAATGATTCTTCTGGACAGGCCTGCTCCTATGCCCGTCAAGACATGAGATAAAGCGATGTTTTGATTGGTATTGTCCTTAACTACTCCTGTTTCATAAGGCGCTTCCACGTTACTATGCACAAGCATTCCCCCTAACTTAACTATATCTTTCAAATCAATTACATTGATAAGTGAGTTACCTTCTTCGGTTTGCATTACCCGCCGATGTCTTTGATTATTGGTGCCAGCAATGTTATGAAGGCTTTCCAAAACTTGGCGAGGCTTCCAATCCGGCCTGCTCTTTTCAATCTTTTTTACAATTGATATAAACTCGTCTATCGTATATCCTTCAGGATTAATTTTGCTTTTTTCAGGTGATGGCTTTCTTTGAATATTTGACGTAGATTGCTGCCCCACATGTACCAACTCATGTGCCAGCAACTGCTTGCCACTTTCCGAGGCAGGTTGATATTCCCCTGCTCCAAACACTACATCCCGACCGCTCGTATAAGCCTTCGCCTGTATGGCGGCCGCGCTTTCCGCCGCCCGTGCGCCTGTATGCACCCGTACTTGCGAAAAGTCCTGCCCCATACGGCTTTCCATAAAGCCCTTAGTATCAGCATCTAAGGGCTGCCCGCCACCGGAGGAAATAACTTCCGACACAAGAGGGGGAGCCGTCTGTCCACTTACACCATCGTTGGTTTCCTTACGCTGTACTTTCTCTTCGTGTTCGCAGCTATCGCACTTGCGCTGTATACCTTGCTGCGATTGCGCCGATGGGGAAAAGAAAGGTGCGTCACTATTTTTCATCCGCATGACCTGGTTAGCCACATGGTCGGCTTCTTGCTCGTAAGTGTCGCCGGGGGTATTTACAGTGAGTTTTGGTTGAAAAAACGTGCTGGGCTTCGCTTGTGAGGACGCGGCAGGAGAATTAGTGGAGGTGTTGGCTTGCGTTGGCACGAACATAGCGAACTATTTTATATCGTTTGGGATTGTCTTTTAATATTTTGTAGATCTGCCGTAGATTTTCTATTTAGTAAACCTTGGAATTTGAGGTATATTAATTACTGGTGGATCGTCGGATACGGTCTTATATGGTTGAAAAGGTCTGGCAAGTTCTTTTTTGCGATCTTCTGCGTCTTGTTTCGCTTGCAAAAAATCTTTTACCCCCTCGACAATATTGGTGCTCGTCTGTTGGTATGGTGATAATTCTTTTTCTACCGGTTCGTCCAAGGATAGCAACAGATCAGCTATGGAATAGACCAACATACCAACTGCAATCACCTCACCTGCTCCGGTCAGAAGCAACGTAGTAGCCAGAAGTTCACGCTCTACCAGCCATTTGGCAGCGGACTCTACAACCGGTTTTACCAGGGGTGTTATGAACTTCTTTTCCACCTTATCTTCAAAATACTCTTCTGCTGCCCATTTTCCCACCTCTTGTACTTTTTCGTCTGCAGTCTTTGCACGATAGGCAGATCCATCTCTCCACGTCCATGTCCAATCTTTAGGATCATTGCCTTTGCCGATTTTTTTAAGCTTCATCTGGGGTTTAAGCGCATTAACTATTCGTTCCTCTGACGGTTGACGAATCGCCGGAGTAACTTTTCTCCCTCCATAGGGCGTATTCTCAATTACCCGTTCGGGCAGCTCCAACTTGCCGCCGGGGCGATTGGCATAACTTTTAGCAATTGCCCGAGCCATAGGGTCCAGAATTTTGTCTGTAATAGCCCACTCCTTGAATGACTTTTGCAAGGCCTCCATATTATATTCTTGCATTGTCTTTTTTTGTGGCTGCGGCTGTTTACTTCCCCCCTGTCTTTGCACTAATTGAGTAGGTGCCCGCATCACTTGCTCCGCTACTTGGTCGGCTTCTTTCTCATGGGCATCGCCTGGCTGATTTACGGTTCGCTTGGCTTGAATAATTGGTGCATTATCTTGCTTCGTATCTTCAAAAAATCTTCCTCCGCTTGTTTTGCCAAAAAAAGAGCTGTCCTTCTTTTGCACTGCGGTAGCCGAAGTAACATGAGCTGGTTTTTTAAAAATCTTTTCCATTTTCATAAGTATGAAATGAGTAATAAAGCAAGGCTAAAATTGTACAGATAAGATTTCCTGCATTGAGACATACCCTCACCCCCACTCCACCCAAACCACCGCTTCCATCCAAGGCAGCCGCACCGCCGCAATGCCCCAAGGCAACTCCGCCAGCAAAATATCGAAACTCTGGTGTTCCACCTGCAGCAGCCAATCCCCGTCGGTGCGGCGGGAGAGCAGGCCGGGGCGACAGAGGAAGGTACCCCGCAGGGCGTCGGGCGAGGTGCCTTGCAGGGCGGTCCACCAGCGGATGACGGCCTGGAGCAGGCCCAGGGCCTCTTCTTTTTCTTGGTCGGTCAGGGTGATATCGGCTTCTACGGGAGTGTCCAGCGGAATATTGCAAAGAATCTTGGGCAGGGTCAGTTCGTATTCCGGGGCGGGCGTGTGGCCGGTGCAGAGGTAGTGCAGCAGGTGCAGGGCACGGTCGGGTTGCAGCAGCACCCCGTCGCGGGCGAGGCCCAGGCCCTCGAAGCACATTTGCAGAAAGGGATGGAGGACGACCAGCCCGGCGTTGTCCACGTACAGGCCTTCTTCCGGGATAAAGGTCGGTGGGGCAAAAACGTCGGCAGGGCGGCTGGCAGGCGGCTCCTGCTTCGATGGACGAACAGCATCAATAGGATGGCCAGGTAGTAACTCTTGCTTCGACGGAGGAGGGCAGTTGGCGGGCCCACCGGCAGTTGACTCATGGGGCAACGGATTAGACCCATCGGCAGGATGCGCTACACGTGGCTCTTGGTTTGACTGGTCAGGAACGGAAGCCACAGCCGGGTGTATTTCCGCACTGGTCGGCACCAATGGTGGCTGGGTATTTAAAAGGCTCGATATTTCTGGCGACAAGGGGCCGAACCAGGCTCCCCATTGCGCGGCTACGGGCGGGGCGAGGACCGCAAAATTCGTCCCGGCTGCCTCTCGCAACTGGCGAAGAAAGGTTGGCAAAGCGGTGCCGATCAACTCTTTTAACCGGGGCAAAACAGGCACAATGGCTTCCGGCAACGCGGCCAACACCAAGGCCACCAGGGCGGTGGCCCCGATACTGCCACCCCTAGCGACTTGGCCGAAAGCCGTTTCCCAAAGCCGTTTTTCAAAAACGGGTGGGACGGGCGGCGCAGCATGGGCAACGCTGGCAGTGCGGAGCATTGCCCGAATGTCTCGCACGGAGTTATAGGCCTGGGGGGACATATCTTGCAGGAGTTTTTCCCAGAAAACCGCCGAAAACTGTAGTACCAAGCGGCGGCAGGCCAGCGGGGCACGTAAGACTTGCACCATCTGGCTAATCATAGATGACCCGATGGGCTCTTTCTCCCAAATCGCCAACAGGTAGG
Source organism: Saprospirales bacterium (assembly GCA_043753125.1). GTDB lineage: Bacteria > Bacteroidota > Bacteroidia > Chitinophagales > Saprospiraceae > M3007. The sequence continues at coordinate 4,954 of JAYUXG010000170.1, forward strand.
TTTCGAGTCCGATGCCCGGTGGCAGCCGAAACGACCAGGGCAACCGCCCGTTTTCCAAAAAATAAACCAGGGTTTCAAGGGCAGTTTGGGGATCGGTTTTCAGCCGTATTTGGGGTTGGCCATCGGTGGGTTGGTCCCGGATAACAGTACTACTTTCTGCTAATGCATTGACTTTCAATTTTTTATTATAGCTGCCCTGATCGCGACTAAGCGCCTCGCCGGGCGGAATCAATTCAAGCAGTGCCTTTTCCAAGGCCACCGCCACGGCCCCGGCCAGGTCGCGTTCGAGGTGATCGAGCCGGAAGTGGCCCGCATCCACTTCCAGATGTTCGATGCATAGCCGTCCATGCGCCGGAGCGCATCGGTCCAGCACCTGCTCCATCGCCGGGCGCAGCCACTGTTCGCAAAGTGCCGACAGACGGTTTTGCAGCGCAAAACCCTCGGCTTCGGAGCCTTGCAAATTGAGGTGGAGGTACTGGCGACGGATGGTGTGGGTCATTGGTTCTATTTATTAGTGGATTGATGGAGGCTCCGTCTGGTGAACAATAAATTATTCCATATCTGCGGGTCCCGTTTTTTTCGGAGGCCCGTTCTTCGGGGATAAGTTGCGCGGGGGGATTTTTTTGGGGAGGATGTCTAAGGGTGGCCCATCGCGTGGCGGTATTTTTTGCACAGTAGTGGCAAAACAGCCTTGTTTGGAAATACCGGTGAGTCGTACAGTCGTTCCATTTTTGCTCAAACCAGGCACGTTCACTACCACCTCTTTGCTGGTGTACAACCCATTGACACTGTGCTCTATATCCCAGATCCATTGTGCAATTACCGCTTGATCCTTGCCTTCTGCGGCGGCGGTTAGGCTAAGTTGGTCCCCGGAAACCTTGGCTTGGAGTAGGATGGCCGGCATTTTTTCCTGGCAAACTTTGGCGAATACCGTATCCGCACATTGGTCGCGGGTACTACAGTCGAAGGCAGTTATGGGTACAGGCCTCTCATCCGTTTGCAGGTTGGTAAAGGTGACCCCCGCATTGGTGTAGTGTGCCTCGTAGTTGTGCTGCCCGGTTTGGTCGGCATATATATATTTGAAGCGCAAGCTGAACTTTTCGCATTGGTAGTATTCTATCCACAGGCGGGCGAAAGGGTCATCCTCCCGGGCTTCACAGGAGAAGGTCAGGCGACCTTCGCCAAGTGTCTTGGCCAGGCCTGCGTTGACTTTTGCGACCAGCCCCCGCATAGTGTTCCGGAAATCCCCGTTGAGTAATCTGGGCGGCACGGCAACGGACAACTCTTTAATATTCTGCGTTATGCCTTTTTCATCGGTAAACGTACATTCTACCTCCCTGGCCTCATACGCCCGGAAAGTCCCCGGCTGGAGCCACAGGCGATAAGCGCACAGTCGGGACAGGCCACCGCAGGGCAAGTCGCAGGGAGCGGGGGCGCACTCGTAACGGAGGCGAAGGGTCACCAGATTACCCTCTTTGTCAAAGATTTGCACCCCAAAATCTCCTCCGGGAAGCAGGCCACTTTCAAACCTGCCGTTGGGATAAATGTGTCCAGGACCCTCTACCCGATAGGGCGGCGTACCACCGGCCACTTGAAAGGACGCGATATATTGCGTGCCTTCGCACCTATATTGGACGGGGGAGACCACCAAAGGCCGTTCTTCGATACAAGTGTGCTGGAGGTGTATCGTTGTGACGCAGCCACTATCATCGGTGAACGTCAAGGCTGTACTCAAGGCACTGCCCAGCGGTTCGGTCACGAATTTATCGCCCGGTATGGTTTTTCCGGCCAGGTAATAAGGCTGCGTACCACCGCTGAGGGTGACGGTTGCCCGATATTTGGTGCCGCCACGAAGGCATTTGTAATCTACGGTGGCTCGCAGCTGCTCGGGTATGCTGACCTCCTGGGAGATTTCGACGTTTTTGCTGTCGCGGACGGTGATGGTGGGTTTTCCGGCGGGCAGCAGGTAGGGAGTGGTCAGGGCTTGATACTGGCCATCGCTTACCTTGATCTGATAATCCGGCACACCACCCGTCACGGTAATGGTGGAAGCGGACTGACCGTCTTTGTCCGTGCAGCCGGGCTGCACCGTGAAATCGAGCGGAGCGGGACAGGTATGGTTGGCTTTAAAGGTAACCGAGCAGCCCTTGCCGTCGGTAATGGTGATCGGAATATTGGCCTTGGTGCCGGACTTGATTTCATCGCTGGTGTAGAACCCCTTGGCCGTGACCTTGCCCCGGCTGGCTGTATAAGAGCCGGTGCCACCACTCACTGAACAACTGACCCGGTAAAACTTGCCATCGGGTCGGCAGGTATAGTCAGGTGCCCCGAGCTTAACTTTTCCCTTGATCTCAAAGGTTTGGGGCGTGGATTCCGTGTTCTGGGAGTCGCGGAGGGTAAGCGTATGCCACCCAGTGCCTAAGATAACGACACCGCCGAGCGGCTGGTAGCCCTGCGTACCCGTATTCACCTTGTAACTATACGGCGGCGCGCCTCCTTGCGCTACGATGGCCACATCGGCCTGGTCGTTGTTGCTGGTGCAGCCGACCGTGAAAGTAAAGGTGAGTGGCGCGTAGGCCAACACGTACTGCACCCCGCCACAATCGGAGCAGCAGCGATAGGGCAAAAAGAAATCGGCGATGATCCGGCCGTCAGGCAGGCCCTGCACGTATTGGCCGATGATTTCATTGGCATCCTTATTTGTCAGCAGGTCAAAATGGGCATGATAATCAAGGACTTGGCCGCTCAAGGCACCCACCAACGTGTGAAAGTGGGGATTGAGGGCAAAAATCGGATCGGTTTGCAAAATGGCATAGGCCTCCGCCACTTCTTCAGTAAAGGTAAGGGGCTGGCCCGTGCGGGCAGCGTAGGCCTTGTCCTGCACCAACACGTCTTGGGAGACCAACAAGGTGTCTTCCTTGTCTAAATAGGTAGCAGTGCCGGTTGTTTCCCACTGGTGCTTGATGATCGGCGGGTCATCATGATAGATGAGAATGAACGTGCCGCCCAGCGGCACCCCGGCCTTGTGCTGGATACCAGGATTGGTCAGCAGGAAATTGGTCAGGAATTTTTTTTGCTGGACTTCCTGGTAGCGGTGGAGGTATTCGTCGTACATGGATTTGAACGCTTCCGAACGAAACCCAAGTCGTAAGCCTTCGAGGCGATCATCAATGCCTTCCCACAAAAAAACAGCATCAATGTCGGCTATTTTTTTAGTCGTGATAGGGTTTTCCCTTTTCAATTCCAGTTTATAAGCAGCATTAAGCATTACATTCAGCTGCTTTTTAAAAGAGCTGTACTTAAATTCTTGCAGCGTTTTCGGCAGTACGGCAACCAAGGCGAACACAGCATTAAATAGCTCGAAAAAGGCATCATTGATGCCTAAACTGTCTTTTATAGAGATGTTGTTTTCGTACAGTCCGCCAATCCGGTCGGGTTTTACTAAAAAGCCTGCTGCATAATCGTTAATCAGATCGTATTTCGACTTAAAGTCCACTGCTTTGGCTGCATCTTCGGCAGTGGTAGAGGCAGCGGCTTCTGTAAGTGCCGGAATATGCCCTATTAAGCGGGAATTATTGGTAGATTCCTGATCCTGCTTCGTAGTATGGTCAGTCACATCGGGCTGCACAGAAACAATGGGCACCGGGGCAGTATGATACAAATAAGTCACCTCATTGCACAACTGGCCGAGCCACTGCTCCCGGGTCGCACTGTACAACACCTCCAAGTCTTCAAAGTGACACGCGCCCTGATCCTTTTCGAGCAATTGACTGGCATCGAAGGCCCCGGTACGCAGGGCAATGATGTCGATGGGCAGGCGGTACTGGTTGCGCAAATCGAGCAGTTTTTGCAAGGTCGGCTGCCAAGGTTGGTCCAAATGCCCTTCGATGCGCAGGAAATTGTACGGTTCCAGGTCATAGCGCAGCGGATTTCGCGCAAAATCGGTGGTGGCGTACTCGTCGGTGCGATAACCAAGATTTTGCTCCGCCTGCTGGCGTTGGGTCTTTTCGGCGTTCCACAGTTGGAACAAACGGGGGCTACCGCCCTGCGTGTAGTAGTAGGGGATGGCTTTTTCCGATAAGGGTACGTCGCCCAGTTTGCTCGGCGTAATCCGAAGAAGGGGCGGCGGTGGGACGTAGATGCGCCGTTCATTGGGTCTTGGGGGTGGGGGCTGGAACAGCTTCGGGTCGTTGGTGAAGCGTTCGGTCATGACCACCAGGCGGCGGAACAGCTGCTGCAACTCCCCGGTATGCTTTTCGCAGCCACTGATGGCCGACGAGGCACGGAAAAAATGGCGGTAGATCGCTGCGCCATTGTCCAGCTCCGGGTGGGCCAGCGCTAACACCAAATGACGGGGAAACAGCGCATCGGGTGGGCAGCAGGCACACATCAGGGCAGCTCCCTTCCACCGGAATTCATCGTAGGCCTTGATGAGGTCGTCAAAAAGATCGTAGTAGTATTGCAAAAAACGGACTTGCGCCACGTTGTCGGGTGCGCTGTTCAAAAAGCCATAGCGATCCAGGTCGTTAAAATGAATAAATGGATCGGTGGGGTATAATTCTCTGACGACTGGCGAAAAGGCATGGTAAGCGGCAGAAAGCGCGGTGCCAAGTTGTTTAGCCAGGTTCGCGGTGCGAATGGCCGTAAAGAATCCGGCCAGCACTACATTGGAAGAAAGTAAGGGACCGGCGGGCACATTGTAGCGGGGCAGCCGCAAATCGGGCAGATGGAGCTGGAGCAGCAGCTGTTTTTCATAGTCGTCGAGCGTAAATTTCTTATTAATTTGTAGCGTACCGTCCAAGAGCAACAGCACTTGTTGCTGGTTGCTCTTGCTTACCAATAGTCGGCGCAGCTGCATAGTGACTTCGGCACCCCGATCGTCGCAGTTGGTCGGGCTGCAATTGCGCAGGCTCTCTTTTTTGAGTTCCAGGAATAAGATGACCACCTTATCGTTCAAAAAGCCCGGGTTGTCACTAAAAGAAATCGCGCTTGGCTCTTCCAGGGCTTCGAACATTTCCCAAACCGTAAAGTCCTTGGTGCTTTGCAGGAGGGGATAGGCCACATTCAAGGGTGTCGCATATTTTTTGTAGGCCACCAACTGCAAATCCCTGGGTTCCACCAGTAGGTAGCCTTGCGAGCTCACGCCGCAACCCTTGGCGATCTGCACCACTGGCGCGGCCGCCGTGCCACCCAGGCTTACTTCCAGTCCGCACGCTATGCCGATGCCGATAAGGTTGGCCCGGGTGAGGCGGTTCTGCTCGTCCAAGTGGTCGAACATTTGGTTCAGGTGGCGATTGCTCAACACCTGATTGGCCTCAAAAACCGGGTAGTTACTTTTTTCTACTGTTGGTTGCATGGCATAAAAGCGATTTTTGTTGATAGTCAACTGGTTATAAAACTACATTAGCCCTTGCCTTTTTTCGGTCTTTTGGGCGCACGGGCAATGCCCTCCGAGTTCGGTGTTTTGGTTGGCTTCGGGATGGCTAACGGGACAATCTTTGGTGGAGGGAATGGTATTGGGCGGTCAGTCGGTACCGACGAAGGGGTGTTGGGTAAGACTGGCGCCTCGTCCGCCTGCATCCGGAGACTACCGAGACCGCTCTGGTTCAAGCGCACCGGATTGGTATCGCTGCCGTCATCGCAGTCGTGCAGGGTAGCCACGGGGTAGGTATTTTCTAATTTGCCCAACTGGTCGAGCAGTACCCAGAGCCAGTAGGAGACTCCCCGGTAGCGGGCGTAGCGTTTTTCCAGTAGTATTTGGATACTGGTTTTGGCGGCCAGGGAAAAACGGCCGTCCAGGCAGGCAGCCAGGGGTTTGGTCGCAGGCAACGGAGCGGCTTCCACTTCCATCCACGTTTTCCCGGTTTCGAACAATCCCTTCATCCACTCGTAATAGCGCTGGCCATAGGTGTTCAAAATGTCCGAAGCGCACTGGCAGAGATCGCCCGATGTGCGGGGAGCATGGGCGACCAAATTGGCTTTCAAAATGGCCTCTACCCGCTCGTGGAGGCGTTCCTCCGTCCAGTCAAAAGATTGGTTGACCGTCAGCCATTGCCGCCAGGCGGCCTCGAACCGGGAGAACTGGTGTCCATATACCGCTACTTCGAGAAAATAGGCCTGCATTTTAACACGGAGACCGGCTTTTACCGGTTCGCTCAGCTGCAAAGCGGGTAAACAGGGCAAATCAGCGAGCGAGACTTGCGCGAATTCATCCGCCAACAGGGCCACCCAAGCCACTTCCGACCAGTGCTTTTCCTCATTCATTGCCACATAGGTTTGGTAGTGGCGATAAAAACGCTTCATCAAATCATGGGCGCAGGTACAATCCGCGTCGGATACAAAAGCGGCCTCCTGGGCTAAAATAGCGGTGATGTCTCGGAAGATGGGGTCGCACTTGTCCGGCTGGTAGCCCCGGTTGCCCACCCAGCAAATTTTGGGCAGCAGGTGCGACGGCGTTTCCTGCCGAATGGTGCGCTCGGCGAAACGCCGC
>JAYUXG010000171.1:0-4761 GCA_043753125.1 Saprospirales bacterium
AGGCTACAACTCGATATACTGGCCAATGGCAATATGACTTTGGCTGGTCGGGTCGAGTTGGTACGCGGCGTGTACAACTATTCGTACCAATCGGTGGTCAAGCGTAGTTTCGAGGTGGCCTCCGGCAGCATGATTACCTGGACAGGCGATGTACGCACACCGGAGCTGGCCTTAAAAGCACGTTACCAATTTAAAACTTCGCCTTTTCCACTGGTAGTAAATCAGCTGTATTCGGCTTCGAAGGAGGAAAAGGCGCAGTACAGCAAATCGCAAACTTTCTTGTTAGAGACCAGCGTAAATGGGTCGGCTACCGAGCCAGATGTGAGTTTTCGATTTACGCGTCCTTCCAAGCAAGAAGGGCTGAGTATGGGCTTTGGCAGCGAAGAATCAGGCTTGGTCGAGAGTGCGCTGAACAACGTGAACCAAGATGCCAACCTGTTGTCCCGGCAAGTGTTCGGGGTGTTGCTGCTGCGCAATTTCATCGGCGATGGTGCTCCTACGCTCCCGGTCAGCGGCGGCAACCCGTTGCAATCGGGCCTGACCAGCTTCCTAACCGGGCAAATAAATGCCCTGGCCGATCAGTATTTGACTTTTATCGACGTGGACCTGACCACTACGGAAGGAGCAGCCAATGACGGGGCCAGCCAGGCCGAAGGCACCACCAACTATCAGTTGCGTTTGCAAAAATCATTTTTTGAAGATCGGTTGACTTTCAAATTGTCGGGTGGCACGTCAGTGGGCGGTTCGGGCGGTGACGATGTACACAGTGCCTTGGAAAATGCCTCGGTGGAATATGCTCTGACCCCAAATGGTAGGTTGCGGGTCACAGTCTTCTCGGAGCGGGGTTTTGAGTTGTTGAATTCTTCGTCGTCCAATTTGCGGAATTCAGGAGCGGGCTTGCTATTGGCCAAGGAGTTTGGGGGGAAGTGAAAATTGGCAAAATTGCAATTGGCAATGTACTCAAACACTCCTTGCCGACCTAATAGGGCCAGTTCGATGATTATAACTTCACACATGAATTATATTTATCATAAAATATTTGCTTTTCTCTTCTTGTTGGCGCTCACCGCAGCCTGTACCGGTACGGGTAAACTCCGCGAAGGCGAACGCCTTTACACGGGTGCCAAAGTAAAAATCAGCAAGACCGACAAAGAATGGAATACCAAAATACTGAAAACCGACCTAAAACTTGCCGTCGTCCTGCCGCGCCCCAACAAAAAAATATTGTGGATGCGGCCTCAATTGTCCATCTACAACGCCTTCCACAATAGTCGGGAGAAAAGCCTGGGCAGCTTTATTGCCAATCGTTTTGGGGAAGAACCCGTGCTGTACGAGGGCAAAATAGCCAACCGCCACCGGGAACTGCTGAACGAGCGGGCGGGCAATGATGGATACTTTAAAGTGAGCGTGGATACGAAGGAAAGAAAACATAAGCATACCGTAAAGCTGTTTCACGATGTACTGGTCAAGTCCCCACGCGAGTATTTTGACGATGTAGTGTATCCACCCGACTCCAGTATCCTGACCCGCACCATCTGGTCCTTACGCCCTAAGTCGCTGGTTCAGCCCAGCCAACCCTACCACCTGGAAGAAATGATCGGCGAGCGTCAGCGACTGGCGGACACGCTGCGCAACCACGGCTGGTACTATTTTTCGCCGGACAACCTGCTTTTTGAGGCCGACACCCTGCACCCGCGCGGCGAGGTGAACATGACATTACGGGTAAAAAAAGAGGTGGGCGAGCAAGAACGGGAACGCTATCGGATCGCCACCGTCACCGTGTACCCCGACTACGACTTGGCCAAACAATCTGCTGTAGAGCAACGGCGTACCGACACCCTGCGCTTCGAGTGCATCAATTATGTGTATCACGAGCTGGCCACTAAACCGGAGATTATCAACCGGCAGATTTTCCTGCGTTGTGGGGAGTACTACTCTAATAATGATTATCAGAGTACTATTTACCGGCTGTTGAACTTGAATTTGTACAAGTTCATCAATATCAAGTTTGAAGTATCGCCGCTCAGTGATACCCTGCTGGATGCGCGTATTTATCTGACCCCCTACTTGCCAAAACGTTTGGAAGCATCATTTTCGGGGATATTTTCGCCCAGTTTTTACTACGGTATCCGGGCGGGTGCGGCCTATAATCACCGCAATATCTTCAAAGGGGCCGAAGCCCTGCGCGTCTCGCTGGACGGGGCCTATCTGCGCACGGACAAGACGAACTTTGATTTTGAGGATTTTTTGGTCAGTAGTGCCTCTGGCCGACTTACGCTGCCACGCTTCTTGTTCATCCCCGAAAAAAAGAGCTTAGCGTTCAACACTACTCAGCTCAGCCTCAAACACGAGTCCAACTGGTTCCGGTACAACTTGGCGGAACTTGGCCGTTTTCGACTAACTTTCCAGCGGGTGCAAGCCGAAGGCGGCTATTTGTGGAAGAAAAACCGGCGTGGCTCCATAGTCCAAGAGTTCAACCCACTCAGTTTTGGCGTGCAGTTTTCCACATTTGACAAAGCAAATGTAAGGCAGCAACTGATCGCCAACATCCCCAGCGACACCACTGGCACTTCGCTCTCGCTGCTCACCTTCGTGGAATACAAGCCCAATTACACCTTTACCTTGGATCAACGGCTAGAACCCGCCCGGCGATTCACGCGGTACTTCCGGCAACGTTTTTCGGGGCAAGCCAGCGGCTATACGGGCAGCAAGTATTTACCCAGCGACTACCAGTTGGCCAGTCCGCTGAACCTTTTTGTCGAATCCGATTACCGCCAGTACCAGAAAACCCATGGACGCAACGTGCTGGCATCGCGTCTGGCCATCGGTGCAGGCATCCCCCTGCGTCGCAACGGCACGGTGTCGCTGCTGGATCGCTACATCATCGGTGGGGCATCCAGCGTTCGGGCCTTTGCCCCACGCACCATCGGGCCGGGCAGCCAGCCCCGCGATACTATCCCCGACCAGCTACAGGTGGGCAACTACACTGGCAATATGTTGATCGAGAGCAGCGTGGAGTACCGTATGCCCATCGGGCGTTACCCCGAACTGGCCTTTTTTGTGGATGCGGGCAACATTTGGCTTTCCTCCGGCCCGGATGCCTCGCCAGAAACCCGTTTTCAGTTGAGCAGTTTCTACAAACAACTGGCCTTGGGCGCAGGCGTGGGCCTTCGGGTTAACCTGGGCTTTTTCGTGCTGAGGCTAGACATGGCGGTACCCTTGGCCAAACCTTACCTGCCCGCTGGCCAGCGTTGGGTGGGCGACGACCTGAATTTTGGCAGCCGCGATTGGCGGCAGAAAAACATGAACTGGAATTTTTCCTTTGGATACCCGTTCTGACGAAGGACTTATTTAGGAGGTTGATGAAACTTTACAAAGGTTTATTCCGGAACAGCACAAACCTTAAAGCATTGAATACCAATTTTTTAACTCTCTTTTCAATCTTCTTAAAAGTTTATCGGCCTCAGAATCTGTACGTATGGCGCAGTTTTTTTAAGGAGTAAAGTGACCATTTTTTTTCCACACGTTCTTATGCGCAGCATTTGCCGTTTTGGGTAGTGGGTTTCCTTGAAAACCCAGACTTTTGCGGCGAAAACCTGTGTTCCTTTTTTAAAAACAAAATTTTTAAGCCAACCATGTCAGCAACAAACAAGTATCAAAGCGCACTCAACATCGGCGAAAAACTCGGCGTTTCCGGGGGCAAAGTCGAAGAAGTCAACGGTATTCTCCACGTAAGCGGCCAAGTCGATTCGCAGTATGAGAAGAACCAGATTTGGGACGCCATCAAGGAGGCCGGTGGGGCCATGCCAACGGACATCGTAGCGGACATCACGGTGTCTAACACGGGCTACTATGCCAAGCACACGGTAAAGAAAGGCGAGAGTCTGAGCAAGATCGCCGACCACTACTACGAGGACATGAAGGATTACAAGAAGATCTTTGAAGCTAACCGCGATATCCTGAACGACGCGGACGAGATTGAGGTGGGCCAAGTGCTGACCATCCCGAACAAGTAAGCAGACCTTTTTGCATGCCATACGGCTGTTTCGGATTATCCGGAACAGCCGTTTTTGCTTTTAATGGACGTGGGGCTTTTCTCTCACTTTTCTTACTCTCGCCGCTCACCTTTCTATGGCCAAACTCGAAGAACAACTAAAAGCCGCCATTCTGAAAATGCCAGTAAAGGAAAAAGACAAGCTCCTGCTGCGCCTGGTGGCCAAAGACGAGAAGCTGCTGCGTCGGCTCCGTTTCGAGCTGCTGGAAGGCGGCGATACCCGCGACGACCGGGCCACCGAACTGCGGGAACTAATGCAGAAAAACCTGCGCGAACTGCCCGCCAAGGACATGACCCCCGGCTACCTGCTGATGTATTTCCGCCACTGGAACGCGCGCATTGTGGAACACGTGCAGGCCACCAAGGACAAGCCCGGCGAGGTGATCCTCACCGTTTTTATGTTGGCCGAAGCCTTCCGCACCTTTTCCGATATGCTGCGCCGCTTCCCCGACCGCCGCAGCGATACCCTGGCACCCTACGTGGTGCGCCGCACCAAGACGTTGCTCGGCAAGGCGGAAAAATTGCACGAGGATTATTTTATTGAGTTTCGTCGTGATCTAAACGAACTGCTGGCCTTTCTTTGGGAGTTTCGGCCTACGGCGCAGCTGGCCAAGGGAGAGGGTTTGCCGAAGCGGTGGGAGGGGTAGGGCTGCTTTACTGACGTACTATCTTCCGCAGGGCCGTTCCCTGTGGGGTCTCGATTTTCA
>JAYUXG010000172.1:0-4761 GCA_043753125.1 Saprospirales bacterium
CTCAACGTGTCCTGATGTTCCTCCTCGGTCTCCGAGCAGAAGCCGGTGATAATGTCACTGGACACCGCCGCAGTGGGCAGTATGCGCCGAATGGCCGCAATGCGCTGCTCGTACCACGGGCGGTCGTAAGTGCGGTTCATCAGTTCCAACACCCGACTGTTGCCCGATTGCACCGGCAGGTGGATGTATTTGCAGATGTTGTCGTGGCGGGCCATCACATACAACACTTCGTCATGCATATCCTTGGGATGGCTGGTACTAAAGCGCACCCGCAAGTCAGGATGCACCAAAGCGGTCATTTCCAGCAAGTTGGCGAAGGATACCCGCTCGCCGGTCTCTGGATTGGTCCACTTGTAGGAGTCCACGTTTTGGCCCAACAGCGTCACCTCCCGGTAGCCTCGCTCAAACAAAGTCGTCGCTTCGGCCACGATGCTGAACGGGTCACGCGAACGCTCACGGCCCCGGGTGAAGGGCACCACGCAAAACGAGCACATATTGTCGCAGCCGCGCATGATGCTGATAAAAGCGGTGATGCCGTTCGAGTCCAGGCGCACCGGGCTGATGTCGGCATAGGTTTCTTCCCGGCTGAGCAACACGTTCACCATCCGCTGGCCTTCTTCGGCCCCACCAATCAGATTAGGCAGATCACGGTAAGCGTCTGGCCCGACCACCAAATCTACCAGTTTTTCCTCTTCCAAAAATTGCTTTTTCAACCGCTCGGCCATGCAGCCCAACACGCCGACCATCGTGCCGGGCCGCTTTTTCTTCATAATCTCGAACACCCGCAGACGCTTGCGCACGGTCTCTTCCGCCTTTTCGCGGATGGAGCAGGTGTTGATGAGGATCAAGTCGCTTTCCTCCAGGTTGCGTGTGGCATGGAAGCCCGCCTCGCCGAGAATGGAGGCCACGATCTCCGAATCGCTAAAATTCATCTGACAGCCATAGCTCTCAATATAGAATTTCTTGCCATCCGCCACCACATGGCCATCCCGATGTGCTTGGAACAACACCTGGCCTTGGCGAGCCTCGTCTATCGTCTTGACGCCTTCCAGCGTCGGATTGCTATCGTACATGTTTCAACTTTAGAGGTGATCTAAATGTCCCTAGGTGGCCAATCGCGATGTCAGGACAAATATCGGTACTCCGTTCTGCCATAAAAATTGCGCAAAGGTAGCGTTTTTGTGTCGAAAACATAGCAGACAGCGTATATTCGGTACTCGACAAAAGCACGTATATTTGCAGAAAATCGAAAAGAAATGGGTCATGAAACTGAATCCTCCAGCCTGCTTGCCAAGCCCAAAAAGCGCAAAATTCCCGAGTACCTCGTTCGGGAGACAATAGACGGTGTACCGTTCTACTACGCGGGCTTTCGGGAGGTACTCAACAAGAAAAAAACCTTAGAAGATATTATGGCCGATAGCGGATTGCAAGCCATCATCAAGGCTTATATAATGAAATTGTTTGCCCAATCTTTGGATTGGGAAATGTATCAACCAGTCTCTGGCGAGGTGGGCAGTCACTTGGACCACCGCAGCAACTTAGCCTTGGATGTTGCGGTGTACGACAACAGCGTGTTGACCCCGGAAAAAATCAACCTGAAGTATATCAACGTCCATCCAAAAGTCGTAATTGAGATTGATGTGCGTGTTAAATTGGAAGACCCGACTGCCAATCCCTTTGAGCACTATGTGCTGCGCAAGGTAAAAAAACTGTTGTCGTTCGGGACGGAACGCATCATTTGGGTTTTTACCCAAAGCGATACCATCATTGTGGCCAAACCGGGCAATACCTGGGAAGTCTTCAAATTGGATCAAGAGGTCGTTTTGTTGGAGGGTGTGACCATGAACATTGGAGAGTATTTGGGAAAAAAAGGAATTTCGGCAGGGTACAAAGATTGATAAGGGTTTATAAATCAGCTACCTATACAAGCATTGTTTGTTAACTGTTACCACCGCCAAAAACACGACCAGTTTTGCTCACCAAGGAACACATCGCTGCCCGCTTCCAGGCACTCCAAGACGACATCTGTCGGCAACTCGAAGCTGCGGACGGCAAGGGCCGCTTCCGGGAGGACCTCTGGGCACGGCCCGAGGGTGGGGGAGGGCGTAGCCGGGTCATAGAAGGCCAGGTCATCGAAAAAGGCGGCGTGATGTTCAGTGCCGTCCACGGCCCGCTACCGGAAGCGGTGGCCAAGAATATGCAGTTGCCGCCCACCGATTTTTTTGCCACGGGTGTTTCCATTGTGCTGCATCCGCATAGCCCGCTGGTACCTATCATCCACATGAACATTCGCTATTTCGAGACTGGTTCCGGGCGGTGGTGGTTTGGCGGCGGCATCGACCTGACTCCGCACTACGTGGTACCGGAGGATGCCCGCTTTTTTCACCAACAATTGAAAGGGACTTGTGATGGTTTTCACCCTGCTTTCTATCTACAGTTCAAGCAGCAAGCCGATGAGTATTTTCTTATCCGGCACCGCCAAGAGACGCGGGGCATAGGCGGCATTTTCTTTGATTATTTGGACGAAAAGAGCGGCTTGTCGCAGAAAAAACTGTTCGATTTTGTGGTCGCTGTGGGCAAGACTTTTGCCCCGACTTATCTTCCGCTCGTCGCAAGGCACCAAGACCAGCCCTATGGTGACCGCGAAAAACGCTGGCAACTGTTGCGCCGGGGCCGCTACGTGGAGTTCAACCTGGTTTGGGACCGGGGCACCAAGTTCGGCCTCGAAACCAACGGGCGCATCGAATCGATCCTGATGAGCATGCCGCCGCTGGCCAGTTGGGCCTACGACTTCCACCCGGAGCCACATAGCCCGGAAGCCGCAACTTTAAGTTTGCTTCGTCCGGGGATTGACTGGCTTTCGGCGTAAATTTGCCCGACGATGAAAAAGCAAAATGACTTGTCGCTCCAAGCGGCATTGAAAGATACCATCCAGGAACTGCGCATCGGCCCGCAGCTCAGCGAGACGCGCGTGAAATCGCTGTGGGAGGAACTGATGGGTAAAACGATCTCGACCTACACCTCCAATGTTGCGGTGCGCAAAAACGTGCTGTACCTGACCATCCTCTCCGCGCCGCTCAAGCAGGAACTCAGCTACGCCAAAGATAAGATACGGTCGCGGCTGAATGAGGAATTGGGGGAGGAATTTATCCGGGAGGTGGTGATTCGGTAGAACGGAAAGGAATAGGAGCCATAGGATTTTTAGAGGCAGAGTATGGTGCGCTACTTCCTAACCAAAGACCTCCCCCCTTTTAATTTTGCCCCATTCCTCTCTCTCACTCCTTACCTTTGCCCCAAATAATTACCCATGCAAAAGTTAATCCTGCTGCTCCTCTTCAGCTGGCACTATGCCCTACTAATCGCCCAAACCTCGGAGCATTACAGCGAAGTGCAAATAGACCTGCTCGGCAAAACCATGACCGATCTGGCCCGGCTGGGCATCGAAACCGATCATGGGCAATGGCTCCCCCAAAGCCAGACCTTCACCACAGTACTCTCCGCCGGGGAGGTGTTGACTGTGCAACAAGCGGGCTTTGCCACCAAAATACAGATTGCCGATGTGCAGCAGGACTACCTCGAACGGAGGCAGCATTCAGAGCCAGCAAATGACCGCAGTGGTAATTGTACCGCCACTGCACTCGTGTACGCCACACCCGCCAACTACACCTATGGCAGCATGGGGGGCTACCAGACCTACGCAGAAATGCTGGCCGTGTTCGACGAGATGCGGGCTAAATATCCCCACCTCATCACCGTGCGTCAGGTGGTAAGCGACAGCCTCTTGACCCACGAAGGACGGCCGCAGTGGTATGTAAAAATATCGGATAATGCCGACCTGGACGAAGCCGAACCCGAAGTACTCTACACTGCCCTGCACCATTCCCGCGAGCCGAACGGTATGTCGCAGCTCCTGTTTTTTATGTGGTATTTGCTGGAAAATTACCCTGCTAACCCACAAGTGAAGTACATCGTGGAACAGGAAGAGTTGTACTTTATTCCCTGTGTCAATCCCGACGGCTATATTTATAATGAGACGACCAACCCGCAAGGGGGAGGGCTTTGGCGCAAGAACCGCCGCAACAACGGCGACGGTACGTTTGGCGTAGACCTCAACCGCAATTACGGTTACCAATGGGGCCATGACAACTCCGGCTCGTCCCCAATAACCAACAGCGCGACCTACCGCGGCCCCAGCCCATTCTCAGAGCCAGAGAGCCGCATGATCCGTGACTTTGGGGCAGCCCATGAGTTCGTGCTGGCCCACAACTACCACACGTACAGCAATTTATTGATCTACCCCTGGGCCTATAGCGATGCGCTGGCCGATTCGACGTTCGTGAAGCTTGCCCGCCTGTACACCCGCGAGAACAACTACAAGATCGGCACCACCAGCGAGACCGTGGGTTATGCCGTGAACGGCGATTCCAACGATTGGCTGTACGCCTCCAATGGTACCCTTTCGTTTACCCCGGAAGTCGGCCGGACCGGCTTTTGGCCCCAGCCCGGTGAAATAGATCAGCTGAACCGGGACAACGTCTGGCAAAATCTATCCACGGCCCTCACCGCCGGGCGATTTGGTGAGCTAAAAGAAACCACGCTCGGCAACACCGTGGCGCAGTCCGGCACCGTTTTGTCCTTCCGGCTCACCCGTTACGGGTTGGAGCCGGGGCCTTTCACGGTGAAGGTCGTTCCTGTATCAGGCAATGTCGTCTCTCCGGCTTTTACCCAGA
This sequence comes from Saprospirales bacterium, assembly GCA_043753125.1. Taxonomy (GTDB): domain Bacteria; phylum Bacteroidota; class Bacteroidia; order Chitinophagales; family Saprospiraceae; genus M3007. The sequence goes on from JAYUXG010000172.1 coordinate 4,731, forward strand.
GCGTCAATTTGACGCAATTCGAAGCCCTTGA
>JAYUXG010000173.1:0-4753 GCA_043753125.1 Saprospirales bacterium
ATTAGAATCTCTTTGTTTCATATGTGCCAAATCATTGATCGAATCTTCAACAACCAATTCCGGCTGCCGATGATACCACTTGACAAATTCTTTGACAACCATTTTGTCCTTTAAACTGTACTCTTCCGCCAAAGCACCATAACTGTATTGACCCCTTTCATAAGCCTTGGCAATCTTACGTTTTAATTCATTCAGGTGCTTCTGGCGCAAATCTTTTTTTTGTGTCCTCCGCTCATTGCTTACGTTCTTGTGTAAACCCATTTCAGGACGGGACAATCTGCTCCACATTTCCAACTTCTCAATCCTTTTTTTCAAATTGGCAACGCCGAATACCGCTCAATAAACGCCTTGAGCTCGTCCACCATGCCCGGCGAGCCAATGGCAATAGTACCACGTTGATGGAGCTCATTGGGTACCAGATCGAGGATGCGTTTCAATTGACTGTTCATGGCCTTGCCGCCCGCCTGCTCCACAATGAGCGAGAGTGGGTTGCATTCGTAGAGCAGCCGGAGCTTGCCCTGCGGATATTTTCGGGTGCTGGGATATAGAAAAATGCCCCCTTGAATCAGGATACGGTGGATATCGCTCACCATAGAGCCGATGTAGCGCAGGCCGTAGTTTTGGTCGGAACAGTGGTCAATGTAGCGGCGCATTTCCAAGTCGAATTTGGAGTAGTAGCCTTGGTTGACTGAGTAGGTCTGGCCATAATCCGGAATGCGCATATTGCGGTGGCTGAGGCAAAACTCGCCGATACTTGGGTCGAGGGTGAAGCCGTTGACGCCTCGCCCGGTGGTGTACACCAAAATAGTGGAAGTGCCGTACAGCACATAGCCAGCGGCCACCTGTTTAGTACCCGCTTGCAGGAAATCGGCTTTGGTAGCCGGGCCGGAGGCCTCGCTTTCGCGGCGATATATGGCAAAAATGGTCCCCACCGATACATTTACATCGATGTTGGAAGAGCCGTCGAGCGGGTCAAACATTACGATGTAATGGCTGGTTTTGGAGCCGACTGGCGGAATGTGGATGATGTCGTCGTTTTCCTCAGAGGCAATAGCGCAGCATTCGCCGGAGTTTTTGAGGCACTCGATGAACTTTTCGTTGGCAAACACGTCGAGTTTCTGCTGGGTGTCGCCGGAGGTGTTCTCCGAACCGTCGGATACGCCGAGAATGTTGACCAAACCGGCTTTGTTCACTTCGCGGTTGACGATCTTGGCGGCTACCCCGATGTCGCGCAACAGGCCAGTGAGTTCACCAGTGGCGTACTCAAAGTCTTTTTCGGAGCGGATGATGAATTCGTCGAGGGTAACGATGCGGTTGCCGGGAATAGCGGCGGCGGCGGAGTGACCGTGGTCGGTGACTTTTTTGATGGTGGTGGACATTATGATCGAATTAGGTGGTGGGTGGAGAGGCCGGGCAGCCCTAAACCTCCGTTAAATGGTTAGGCAATGCCAAAATTAGAGAAAAACGGCAAATCTGACTTGGTGGAGCGTTTCTTTCGGTTAAGGTGACAAACGCAGAGCGCATCAAAGTAGCTCCTACGGCGTTTTTAAATGACAAATCTTTGCACTATGCGTTTCGCTATTTTCTTGTTGATGAGCGGCTGCTTTGCCTGCCGCCCTGCCGAGCCGGAGACCATCTTATTGCCTACAAAAATCTGCATCCGCGCACAACACCACGGGAAGCGCATCCCCTATGCCATCGTCTACGTCAAATATAACGCCGACTCCTTTCCCGGCTATGAGCAACCGCTCAGCTATTACGATACCTCCTTCCAGGTAGGAGCCGATGCCCGTGGCTGCTTGGCCCCGGTGCCGGAAGGCCGCCATTGGCTGGTTGCTTTTGGGTATGACAGCCTGTACATTCCGCACGAAGTGTACGGAAGTCTGCTCGTGAATGTATCGCTTCAAACACGGCCCGTAGTGGACACCATTTTGTACATTTCGGAGTGATCTGCCCCAACCGTTTTCACGGTCCGCTGTTGTGCAAAACAACTCATAACTTATAACTCATAACTTTTTGAAGCATCTCGCCTACCTCAAAAAATTTTTCTGGACCTATCGCTATCGTTTTGCCCTGGGCATCCTGTTTGTTGGGTTAGCCAACTTGTTTCGGGTATGGCAGCCGCGGATGATTCGCCAGGCCTTGGACACAGTCGTGGAGCGGGTAAAATATTACCAGGGCCATGGAGGCATCTCAACGCACCCCGAAGCGTTCAGCGAGTTGAGCCAACAGGTAGCCTGGTTTGGGCTGGGTGTCATTGGACTGGCCTTGCTGATGGGCCTGTTCATGTTTTTCATGCGCCAGACGGTGATCGTGATGAGCCGACTCATCGAATATGATATGCGCAAGGAAATCTTCGGACACTACGAACAGCTGGATTTGGCTTTTTACAAGCGCAACAGCACGGGCGACCTTATGTCGCGCATCTCGGAGGATGTATCCAAGGTACGGATGTTCCTCGGACCGGCTATTTTGTATGGCCTTGATCTGGTGTTTTTGTTCGTGCTGACCATCGGTTCCATGTTGCAGGTCAGCGTTACGCTCACCCTTTGGGCGCTGTTACCGCTGCCGTTTTTGAGCGTCTCTATTTATTGGGTCAGTACGCTCATCAACGAGCGCAGCGAAAAGATACAACAACAATTGGCTACCCTGACTGGCACCGCACAGGAGGTGTACAGCGGTATCCGGGTGGTAAAAAGTTACGTGCAAGAGCAGGCAATGGGTCGCTGGTTTGCCGACCAGAGCGAAGAATATCGGCGCAAATCGTTGGAACTCATTCGCATAGATTCATTTTTCTTTCCCCTCATGGCGTTGCTGATTGGCATCAGCACCATCATTACGGTGTACGTGGGCGGCCTACAGGTGGTGGCGGGCACGATCACGCCGGGCAACATCGCGGAGTTTGTTATCTACATCAATATGTTGACTTGGCCAGTAACGGCCATCGGCTGGATCGCTTCGTTGACCCAACAGGCGGCGGCCAGCCAAAAGCGTATCAACGAATTCCTGAAAACTCAACCGACCATTACCAACCCAGTGGTAGCCAATGGCCAAACCTTGCCAATGACCCCTTTGAAAGGTCATATCGTCTTTGAAAAAGTCAGTTTCACTTATCCGGACACGGACATTGTGGCCTTGGAAAACGTCAGCTTCGAGGTGCTACCGGGCCAGAAAATGGCCATCATTGGGCGGACAGGTAGCGGCAAGACCACCATCGCCGACCTGCTGGTGCGGATGTACGATGTGACGGCAGGACGTATTTTAGTGGATGGCCGCGATATCCGCGAGCATGACCTGGCCAACCTGCGCCGACGTTTTGGCTACGTCCCGCAAGACGTGTTTTTATTCTCCGATACGGTGCAAGCCAATATCTCCTTCGGAAATGCCGACTTGTCTCGCCCGGAAGCAGAATTTTATGCCAAAAGTGCAGCGGTACACGACGAAATAATGGGCTTGCCCAATGGCTACGAAACCCTAGTCGGCGAACGTGGTGTGACGCTTTCAGGCGGACAAAAACAACGTGTAAGTATCGCCCGGGCCTTTGCCAAACAGCCCGACATCATCTTACTCGACGATTGCCTATCGGCAGTGGATACTAACACCGAAAGCCGCATCCTCGGCTATCTCGATCAAGCTTTGGCGGATAAAACGGCCATCATTATCACCCACCGCATTTACGGGATGCTGCAATTCGACAAGATCATCGTATTGGAAGACCATACCATCGGCCAGTCGGGTACCCACGACCAACTGTTGGCGCAGGGTGGGTATTATGCTGAATTATTTGAGCGGCAAATGGCTGGAGAACCTACCGAGTAAATACCTAGAGTACTCTCTTGAAGATTTCCCGATCTTCGCTCCATGCCAGTACTACGCGACACAGATTTTCATCTCCCCGGCCAGACGGCCTTTTATCGTGGCAAGGTCCGCGATATGTACACCCTCGGTGACCGCTTGGTCATGGTGGCCACTGACCGCATTTCGGCCTTTGATCAGGTTTTGCCGCGTGCTATCCCGCACAAAGGCGCAGTACTCAACCGATTAGCGGCCTATTTTCTCAAAGCCACCCGCGATGTCTGCCCCAATTGGTTGTTGGCAACGCCCCATCCCAACGTATCCATCGGCCAACGCTGCGAGCCTTTCCGCGTGGAAATGGTGGTCCGTGGCTATCTGGCGGGCCACGCGGCGCGTACCTACGCAGCGGGTGGGCGGGTACTCTGCGGGGTCCATCTGCCTTCCGGTATGGTCGAAAACGAGGCCTTCCCGGAGCCGATCATCACGCCGACCACCAAAGCCGTGGATGGACACGATCAGGACATCTCGCGCGAGGAGATCGTCACCAGCGGCCTGTTGAGTGCCCGCGATTACGCTTATTTGGAGGAATATTCCCTTGCCCTGTTTCGCCGAGGCACCGAAATGGCTGCCGCACGGGGCCTTATTCTAGTGGACACGAAGTACGAATTTGGCAAGGCCCACGGCGAAATCTTGCTGATGGACGAAATCCATACGCCCGACAGCTCGCGCTATTTCTATGCCGACGGCTACGCCGAACGCTTGGCACGGGGAGAAAAACAGCATCAATTGAGTAAAGAATTCGTTCGGGAGTGGCTCATGGCCAATGGCTTCCAAGGATTGGAAGGACAGTCCATACCGGAAATGCCGGACGCTCTTGTGCAGGAAATAAGCGAGCGATATAAGAGTTTAGCGGGAATATTTTTGGATGGCGGAGAGGAGATTTTTTCCTTCAAAAATC
>JAYUXG010000174.1:0-11416 GCA_043753125.1 Saprospirales bacterium
GCTAACGGTGTTCGCCTCGCTTGGCTGCTCGATCCGTACAACGAAACCGCCTGGATTTATCGCGCCGATGGCACGGTGGATAAGGTGGAGGGATTTGACCGGCAACTGTCGGGAGAGGAGGTGCTGCCGGGTTTTTTGTTGGATCTGGCGGAGTTTCGGGTGCGGCGGTGATTAAATCAGCCCCCGCGACTTCAACTCCAAATACTTATTAATCGTGTTCAGCGTCAAATCCTGCGGTTTGGTCAGGATGGCCTGAATACCGTATTGCCGCAGTTTCTGCACCATTTCCTTTTTTTCCTGTAAGAACTGGCGGGCCACCGTCTGGCGATAGATGTCGGCGGTCTTGCGCACATCCTCCTGCACGAGGCGGCGAATCTCGGTGTTTTCAAAAAACACCACGACCAACAAGTGGGAACGGCTGAGCCGCCGCAGCGTGGGCATGGCTCGCTCCAGGGCGTACGAGCTCTCGAAGTTGGTGAACAGCAGCAACAGCGACCGTGCGCTGATCAGCCGCCGCACGGCTTCGTACAACAATTCGTAGTTCGACTCACCGGGGCGTTCTTTTTCACGGTACAGCGATTCGAGGATGCGGCTGAGCTGGCCACTGTCGCGCTCGGCCTTGATGGTCGCCCCGATTACGTCCGAAAAAGTAAGCAGCCCGGCCTTGTCCTGCTTGCGCAGGATGATGTTGCTGATGGCCAGCGCGGTATTGATCGAGTAATCCATCAGGCTTAGGCCCTCGAAGGGCATCCGCATGGCCCGGCTCTTGTCCACGATGCAATAGACCTGCTGACTGCGCTCGTCTTCGTATTGGTTCACCATCAGCGTACCCCGGCGGCCCGAAGCCTTCCAGTTCACACTGCGGAAGTCGTCGCCTTCCACGTAGTTTTTGATCTGCTCGAACTCGTAACTATGCCCGATGCGCCGCATCTTTTTCACGCCGGTCTCGTGAGCAATCTGGTGCATGGCCCGCAACTCGTAGCGTTTCATCTGGATGATGGACGGATACACGTCCACCTCCTGCGGCTGCTGGTAGACGAGGCGACGTTCCACCAAGCCCAAGCGGGTGGCCACAAAAATGTTGACATTGCCAAAGGCAAAGACGCCGCGCGTGAGCGGCAGGAGCGGGTATTCCAACTGATAAGGTGTTCCCGGCGGGAGGGCCAGATGTACCTCAAAATCGCGCCGCTGGAACTGGACGGGCAGCTCATCCACAACGGTCAGGTGCAGGTGCAAGGCTCCGCGATTTTCTAATTGCAGCCGTACCGGATTGGGATCGCCCAGCGAAAAAACGGGGGAGAGTAGTCGCTGGCAGTCCACCTGTGGAGGGCGCAGAAACAACAAGGCCGCGTCCACGCCCACGAGGGCCAGGGCCACGAAGAAGGCCGTCTTGGCCAGTGGCAGTAGCAATCCAAATGGGTAGGCCAGCGCGAACAACACGGTGATCGCACCGAAAAGCCAGAAGAAGCGGTTGGTTAGATACAAAGGGAATTATAAATTATGAATTATGAGTTAACTACCATTTTCGTCTGCCCAATGACAGCACCGTGGCGGCCAAGAACACCGCAATAAGCGATCCAAAATAGATTAGGTCGCGGGTGTCCAGCACCCCCCGGCTCATCGAATCGTAGTGGTACTGAATACCAATGGACTGGACAATATCGTCGCTTTTGCCAAAAAAAATGGGCAGCCGACTGAGGAAATCGAAGGCCAAATACACGAAAAAAGACAGAAACGTGGCCAATACGAAGGCGATAATCTGGTTGTTGGTCAGCGAACTGGCGAACACGCCGATGGCCACGAAGGCTGCCGCCAAAAACAATAGCCCGATGTACGAACCTACAATGCCGCCGCCATCAAGGTTGCCCACTGGTGCGCCCAGACGATACACCGTGAAGTAATACAACAGCGTTGGCAGCAAGGCGAAGGCCACCAGCACCACGCAAGCCAGAAATTTGCCGCCTACGATCTGCCAATCGGAGATGGGCCGCGTTACCAGCAATTCGATGGTGCCACTTTGTTTTTCCTCTGCGAACGTCCGCATGGTCACCGCCGGGATCAAAAACATAAACACCAGCGGCGCGATGCTGAACAGGGTGTCCAGGTTGGCATAACTGCCATCCAGTACGCTATAATCCGGGAAGACCCACATTACCAAACCCATCAGCACCAGGAACACGCCCACCACCACGTAGCCAATGGGCGACGAAAAAAAGGAATTGATTTCTTTGCGAAAAATCGGAAACATGACTGGTTATTGGTTGATCGGTTGACTGGTTATTGGTTGATTCGTACACAAAGCACCTGATAAACCAGTCAACCAATTACTAGTCAACTAATAACTAATTAGTAAGTTGCTGAAAAACATCCTCCACGCTATGCGTTTCTTTGTGCAATTCCAGCAAAGTTAATTTGTTGGCGACTGCAAAGGCAAACACTTCGGCACGCACGTCTTGATCGGCGGCGGCATAGAGCTGCCAGCGATTTTTATCCAGTTGTTGCACAGACTGCACATTCTTGATCGTGGTCAGCCGCTTGGCATCGGCAGATTCGGCAAATTCGACGGTAACGATGCTCTGGCCGGCAAACTGACGCTTCAAGTCTCCAATGGGCGCGTTGGCAACCAGCTGGCCCCGATTGATGATGATGGCGCGGTCACATACTGCCTCTACCTCGCCGAGGATGTGGGTACTGAGGATCACCGTCTTTTCGCGGCCCAGGTCTTTGATGAGCTGGCGAATCTCGACGATCTGGTTGGGGTCGAGGCCCGAGGTTGGCTCGTCCAGAATGAGCACCTCGGGATCGTGGAGCATGGCTTGGGCCAAGCCCACCCGCTGGCGATAGCCCTTCGAGAGCTCGCCGATCTGCTTATGCCGATGACTGCCCAGCCCAGTGCGTTCAATCATCTCCCCTACCCGCTTGCTCGCCTGCGGCACCCGGTGCACCCCAGCGGTGAAGGCCAAGTACTCCCGCACGTACATATCGCGGTAGAGCGGGTTGTGTTCCGGCAGGTAGCCGATGCGGCTGCGCGCCTCCATCGGTCGGTCGGTCACGTCAAATCCGCACACTTCCACCGTGCCGCCGCTTTGGGGCAGGTAGCCAGTGATGATCTTCATCGTGGTGGTCTTGCCCGCGCCGTTGGGGCCGAGAAAACCCAACACTTCGCCATTGTGCGCCTCAAAGGACACGTCGTCCACGGCCCGCTGCTGGGTGTACAATTTGGTGAGGTGACTTACTTTGACGGACATAGGGCGCAAAAGTAGGGAAATTGGGGCAGGAATGTTCGTTGGAGAACAGTTCGACCACTTGGCGGTTTAGGGAACAAAAGAAAAGGCCTGCGCCTTACGTTTATCCATAAAATTCACTGCTGGTTATGTGTAAAAATACTTTTTTCGTCGCCTTTTTGCTTTTATTCGCTTTGGAACAATTTGCTCGGACCAATCCAGCGGCCCCTGAAAAAGGTGGCCCGGCGCACAACGCCTGGGATTCGCTGCTGCAACAATACGTGAGTGAAAGCGGCCAGGTGAACTACAAAGGCCTGAAAGCCAATCCGGCTGCTTTGGAATCCTATTGCCGCTTGCTGGCGGACAATCCTCCGCAGGACAGTTGGTCGCGGGAAGAACAGTTGGCCTACTGGATCAATGCCTACAATGCCTTTACCATGAAACTCATTGTGGACAACTACCCCACGGCGAGCATCCTGCGCTTCGACGGCGGCAAGACCTGGGACGTAAAACGCATTGTGCTGGGCGGAAAAAAATACAGCCTGAACCAGATTGAAAACGAGGTCATCCGGCTCCAATTCAAAGAACCGCGCATCCACTTCGCGGTCAATTGTGCCGCCAAATCCTGTCCGCCGCTGTATAACCACGCCTACACAACTGCCAATCTGGATAGTACGCTAGAAGTCCGCGCCCGGCAATTCATCAACAACCCCAGTTACAACACGCTGTCGGCCAATAAGGCGGCGGTGAGCAAAATTTTCGACTGGTACGGTGCCGACTTTGGCGACCTTAAAAAGTATTTGAATCGCTATGCGAAAACGCCGCTCAAAGCAAAGGCTACGGTGGTTTATAAGGAATATGACTGGGACCTCAATGAATAGGCAATAAAAGCAACAGGCAAAGGGCAAAAAAGCCGAGGGCGATGGCCCCACTACCTTTTTGCCTATTGCCCCTTGCTCTTTGCTTTCAGTTCCCGTTCAAACACTTCTTCCAATTGTTCGGCGTGCAGATTTTTGGCGACGATGGTGCGGTCTTTATTCAGGATGTATAGTTCTGGCGTGATATCGACGAAGTATTTGCCATAGATAGCACGGTTGGTAGGATCAAAGACATTGGTGAAGGTGAACTTGTTTTTCTTGATAAATGCCCGCCACTCTGCGTCGGTCGTATTCACCGAAATGCCGTAGAAATCAACGCCCTTGGTCTTCCATTGCTCATAGATCGCCTGGATTTTCGGCGCATCTTCCTGGCAATGTTCACAGTCGGGGCTGAACATAAACACCACTACGAGCGGAGCAGTCATTTCATAGATAGACTTGTATTCGCCCGCCATGTTTTGCGCCCGTACGTCCGGCCCTTTACGGCCCATCAAGCTGCTTTCCATCTCGCGGACGTGCTTTTGCAAGCCCTCAATCTCTTTGGGGTTGCTCCAAAACGCCAGTTGCGGAGTCATGTATTTACGGATCACGTAAACATACACCGCCTCGCCATCCATCACTGTCGTCTTGGTATTCTCGTACTGCAGCCCGATCCAGTTTGCAAAAAACTTGAAATATTGCTTGTGGGGCAACACCCGCGCAATGAGCTCATCGGCCACTAAGATGATCGAATCCGGTTTCTGAGGGGTCAGTTCCTTGATGTAGCGGCGCAACTTATTGACGATGACCGGAGTGTACAACAGACGTTCGTCCTTGAAATCCACGCCGTCCCAGAAGTGAGCACGGTAATGGATGAGCTGGCGCAGCGTATCCAGGTCGCCATTGGGCTTTCGGAAATCCATCAAATCGGGGTTTTGCCCGGCAATCTTGAACTTGGTGAAAAAAGCCGTTGGATGGGCTTTATAGATGCCTTCGAGGTAGGTCTTACGGGCCTCCACCAGTTGGGTTTGCCGCTCTTTGGCCTGCTGAAATTCCGGGGAAGCAGGGGTCGATTTTAGCATCGCATCGCCCAGTTGCTTCAGCTCTGGCTCCTGCTGTAGTTGGAAACGAAAACTCTGGTACAACAAGTCGGTGTTGAGCGAACCTGTCACCTGCATGGTATTGGTAATATCGGGCAATGCGGCCCGCAACGTACAATGCTGATCCTGATCGAGCAGCAGGGCGAAATTCTTTTGCCCAGGCAGCAGAAAATTATAAAATCCCGCTGGCAAAGGATGCTCGCGCCGCAGCACAAAACGCCCGCCAACATCGACTTTTGCCGAATCAATAATATAATTCTGGTCGCCAAAAGTGCCGACTAGACGCGCCATGCCGACGGGCAGCCCTTCGATCTGCACCTCTATCAGGGTGCTGTCGGACTTTTGGGCGGTCAAAACAGCACAAAAAATCAGGGAAAGGAACAGGGATAGTATTAATCGGTGCATAGCGGAATCTGGTTTAGACCGGCGAAATTAGGCAGTCGCAACTTTTACCGGCCAGCTTTAGCGAATTGTTGACAAACCTACCCTGGTCTACACCCGGGCAGCGATGGCATCGGCCAAGGCCTGCATTTCTGCTGGCGGCATCGGGAGCGGGCTTTTGCCAAAAGCCATGTCCTGCATACTGTTCAGCGGGATCAGGTGTACATGGGCGTGCGGTACTTCCAACCCGATGACGGCCACACCGATCCGTTTGCAGGGCACTACCTGTTCGATAGCGCGCGCCACCCGTTTTGCAAAGATCATCAGGCCAGCCAATCGGTCGTCTTCCAAGTCAAAAATATAGTCGATTTCTTGCTTTGGAATGCAGAGGGTGTGACCTTTGGCTTGTGGACGGACATCCAAAAAGCCCAAAAAATCTTCCGTCTCGGCGATGCGGTAGCACGGGATTTCGCCTTGAACGATGCGGGTGAAAAGCGTGGGCATAGCAATTAAAATTTAAATGGGCAAAAAAGCAATAGGCAAATGGAGCAAAGCGACATCCCGGTTTTTCATCGGGAAAGCAAAAGGAAATGGGAATGCGATCTCGATTTTTATGCGGGAGGGGTATTACCTACTGCTCTTTTGCCCGTTGCCTATTGCTTTTTGAGTCAGCTATCCAATCGAAATTTCCAACACCTCAAATTCCATTGCCCCGGCAGGGGTAACAATCTTGGCTACGTCGCCCGGCACCTTGCCCAGCAAGCCGTGCCCAATGGGAGAAGTGACGGAAATGCGCATTTGTTTCGCATCGGCCTCGCTTTCGGACACCAGTTTGTAGGTCATTTCCTTGCCCGTTTTCAGGTTCTTGATCTTCACGTTGGAGAGGATGGCGACTTTGGAGTTGTCCAGCTGGGTCTCATCGATAATGCGGGCATTGGACAGTACAGCCTCCAGCTCACTGATCTTCAATTCTAACATCCCTTGGGCATCTTTGGCGGCATCATATTCGGCATTTTCCGAAAGATCGCCCTGCGAACGCGCCTCGGCAATAGCCCGCGCCGCTTCCTGTCGTCCATCCGATTTCAGGCCATCAAGTTCGCCTCGAAGGCGGTCATAGCCACTCTGCGTCAAATAAGTGTAGTTTGCCATTGATAATAATATTGATTTTAAAAAATTTGGTTGAACACTTATCTTTTAATTCCCGTCAAAAAAGGTTTGCTGTACTCTGGAAGAGTTCGGCAAACCTCGGCCCGCACAAAGCAGGCTAGAAAAAACAGGAACGTTCCTATCGGGCCGATAGGAACGTTCCTGTTTTTAAATAAGTATCACAAAGATACGGGCAAAAATGGAAAGCTCAAAAAATTGGCTTTCTTTTTAAACAGCCTTAGAATTCCAGCCGCAGCCCAATATTGTGAATACCGTCGAAAAGGCTCGTGTTGCGATAGGCGTAATCGAGCGCAACGCGGGTATTGGAGTCTTTCCGCACTGGGAAGCCCACCGAGAAACCGGCACTGAGGCCGTTATCCAGGGTCTTCTGCACAGCGTCGGGGTCCAATTCACCTTTGTAGCCTACCCGCAGGGCAAAGTTTTGGCCCAGGGTAAATTCCGCACCGCCGCCCACTTGGTCGCGGGAAAACGCATTGGAGGTAAAGTTGGCCAACACCGACAGGCGATTAGTGGCCCCAAATACCCAATCGTACGACATACCAATGCTGAGCTGCGAAGGCAATTCGTAGGCGGCTGACCGCTCATAGTAGGTTACGACGTACGGCACAGCTTCGTTATTCGGATTAGGGCGCGCCTTAGTGAGGCCTTCCCCGGTGAAGCGCATTCGCGAACCGACGTTGCGCAGGGAAATCCCGAACTTGAAATTGTCCTGCTCGCCCGACACGTACTGCACACCGGCGTCCAATGCCACGGCACGGGCACCTACGTTGGACAGTGATTCGTTGACGAATTTGACGGTCGTACCGACCGACACCTTGTTATCGAAGCGGTGCGAATATGATACCCCCATGTTGAAATAAGACGGGCTGAACTTGGCGCCCGTACCTTGGGGAGTGTCCTCGGTGGTGTAGTCAAAATCACCTAAGTCGAAGGAAACCAGACTAATGCCAAAAGCCCCCCCTTTGCCGATGCGCTGTCCGAAGGATAAAGCATTGAGGTTGAGATCGGAGCCAGCCAGGTAAACGGTGCGGGCCAAGTTAATCTGCATTTTGTTGATGCGGGCCAGTCCGGCTACATTGAGGTACATGGCATCGGCACCAGATACCGAAGCCGTGTTCATGCTGTGCAGGCCTGCGCTGCGTGCCCAGGGGTTGATGAGAAGCTGGCCAGCACCCGCTTCCCCTTGGCGATCGGGGTTGCCAGCAAAGATGGTGGCCGCCAGCAACGATAGCGGGAAGACCAGAGAGTATAATTTCTTCATAACGATGAAAGATTTGAAAGTAAGGGTGGAGAAAGCAAAAAAGCAACGGACAGTATGCGATGAGCAAAAAAAGCAAGGCAAAAAGCAACGAACAATAGGCAAAAGAGCAGCGGTCAACCAAGACCAATAGATTTGATTGGAGGTTAAACCACTGACTTTTGCTTGTTGCCCATTGCTTTTCACTTATTGCTTATTGCCCGTTGCCTGATTTTTACAGGCCGGACGGGTCAAACTGTCGGGCGATGCCAAACCATTTGAGCGTCCGTTCGCCCAGGCCAGGCGACTGCACGTTCACTAGATAGACACCACTGGCCACTGGAATACCCTTGGCGTTTTTCAAGTCCCATTCCAACGCCGGGGTGATCTGCTGGTACTGGCCGGACTGCTCATCGCGGTTGTACTGGCGAATGAATTTGCCATCCAGCGAGTAGATCGTGACGGTACATTTGGCCGGCAAGTTGGTAATCTTTACGATATTGGAGAACGGCGACGACTCATATTGCGAATAGCCATAGTACGGGTTGGGCACCATCTTGATGGAATCCAGCGCATTTTCGACCTGTAGGGCCGACAGCGATTTCGCTTCGCGGCCTTCGATCTTGAAGCGATAGACGGGGTGGCCGGTCAGTTTTTTACCGTTGCCATCTTCGTACCACGGTTGGTAGCGATTGCCGACGCGCAGCTTGATCGTCGTCTCGTTGGGAATAAGGCCTTCGTTCAGCGAAGTCATCTGCGCACCGACTGCCAGTTGGAGCATCCCCGTCCAGACGATTTTGCCGATCTGCTGTACTTTGGCCACTGGGCTGGCGGCAAATTCCGGCGTCAGGCGGTTGCGCAGGTCCCGACCTTCATCGTAAGCTGTTTTCGTGACGTACACCCAGTGCTGACCACCAGCGATGTATTCGTAGAATGGACGTGGAAATGGGCTGTCCACATTATTGCCATTGGTCAAGAATTCATCAGTCGGATTGAAGAGCATATCACGGCCCGTCCAGGTCGGATTTTCATCGCTCTTTTTATAGACCGAGTTTTCCCCGAAAAAGATGTTCAGGCGAGTGCCGGTCTCCACGTCAATGGCGTAGCCAGGGAACCAGCCCATGCCGCGCAATGGCTGGCCTTTGAAGGCAGCCGGGACACCTGCCTCATCCGGGTACACCGCGCCGTCAGGATCGGGCAGACCGTCGTTGTTGGTGTCATCTTTACCCACGGACAGGCCATAGCGCACGTCAAACATCAAACGCGGTTTGTTGGCCGGGCCTTCGGTGGTGTAGTCGGGGTTTTTGGGCGGGTAAGCGGTCTCGATGGTGTTGGTATAGAAGTAAGACGCGCTTTCTACTATTACGCAACGGCTCCACTTGCTTTTGTCTTTGGTCAGCACGATATCCACGTTGGGCAGACTACGAAGATTGGCGTAACGGAGGGCATCGGTGCTACCTACGGCGTTTGCGTTCAAAGTACCCTGGGTAGCGGTAGCCCGCTCCGTCCAAGCGGGGGTAAGGGAAAAGTCCGCGGCTTCCAAGCGCCAGTTGGCCAGGGCATAGGGTACAAACCAGCCATTGCCAATGGTACTCAAGCCTTTGCCGGGATCGAATTCGTACTCCGGGTCGATCTCCGGGGTACTGCTATCATTGTGTACCCAGTCGAATTTGCCAAAATCATCATCCGGGTAGCCGCGTAGCCAGGGGTTACGGAGGTCGGCGTAGGCCAGCTCGGCACCAATGGCCCCGTTTTCGGCATCGATTTTGTCGCCTGGTTCCTGGGCTTGGGAAATGGCTACGGAGAAGCCAAATTGGCTCACCAGCTGCTCGTTCAGTTTTTCGATAGTGCTCTCGGAAGCGATCACTTGGCCATCCGGCAGGCGACGCAATTCCCAGCGGGCATTGTTCTCCAGTTTATTATCCGTCAGGTTGTCGTCCACCAGCCGCACTTCGTACTCGCCATCGCGCACCTCAAACGGGTTGAAGATATTGACGGTGATCGGGCCGCGTCCCTGCTTATAGGTCAGGATGGTGTCCGGGTTGCTACCGTTCCAAAGACTGGCCAGGGTCTCGTCAGAAAGATCGAGGAAGTTCTCTCCGGTGCCAACACCTTCCAGGCGGCTGATGACCACGCCATCGCCGTAGGAAGCCTGTAGCGACCGGTCCAAGATGGGTCGTGGGATGACCGTATAAGTCCTGATTTCTCCCCCTTCGCCGCCTGCCTTACGACCGGGCAAGTAGGGTCGGTTCTGGCCTTTTACCGGCTGGGAAAGCGGCTCGAACTGCTGGTAATTGTTATAGGCGTACGCAATGGCGGCGAAGTAGTACTTCTTGTGGTTGATCAGCGTCTTGTTATTACCGGTGGAAAATTTGTCCTCGGTGATGCTGAACGTATGGCGGATGCCCTGGTCCAGCCCTTCGACTCGTATTTCCGGGTAAAACAGGCGGTCCAGAGTGACTGGGTCGCGGGTCTCTACCCAGTTGTATATTTTGTTGACGCCATTCTTCACGTCCACCTCATACACCAAACGTGACTTGGTGAGGTCGTCAAAATCAGCCGCCGACACGTTAGGGTCGAGGAGTTGGAAGATCTGGTAGCCTTCAAATTTGTAAGAACGGGCGTCTTCCGGCAGCGAGAGGTCGGCCAGAGGGTCTATTTCGGAATAGTCCTCGTTCTGGTTTACAAAGTTGTTGCTGGGTTTGGAATTGCTCAATACGGCCACTACTTGCTCATTGAGCTCGATCCAGTCCACATCGGGGGCATCCGGGCCGTCCAGTAGATTAAAACAGGTGTTGAACAAACCCTGGGCAAGTTGGTCGGCCCGGAAAATATCTTCGTAACTGGGGCAGGGATAGTCAATATCGGCCACCCAAGGCACTCCAATGATAAGTTCGTTGACCGCACCGGGCTTAAGCGTGAAAGGACCGGAAGCCTGTATCGTACGCCGGTCACCGGGAGCCAGGTTCTCCGAACACATGGACCAACCGGCCGAACTGTTTGGTTGATCGGGAAAGGCATACTTGGCCTGCACCGTGCCGCCTTTGCCATTGCCGCCCTCGGTGAGGGGAGTACCATCGCGCCAGCTGCCAGTAATGTAGTTGTAATATTCACCGGCGTCGTTTGGATCGTCCGTGCCTTGTGGCGGCGGCGGCGTACCACCCCCGTTATTATAGTACATAAAAGAGGACATTCCCAGTTCCTCGCCAAAAGTGTCGCGCGGGCCGCGAAAATAGTCTACGCCCAAGATCGGTACATTGGTGCCGTACGTTGGCGTACCGCCGGGACAAGTCGTTCCAGTCTGACCATCCTGGGCATCCTGATTGTACACTATCATCAGTGACCGCGACGTATCGCAACCGATGTAGTCATCATAAGCACAGCCCAAGTCAGGATCTGTCCACATGGCGAAGAAAGTAGAGTCAATACGGTCATTGGCGCGGTTGATCA
>JAYUXG010000175.1:0-11413 GCA_043753125.1 Saprospirales bacterium
TTGCCCTTGGAATACGAAGCCGTCATTAAGCACCTGACGGGCGAACGCAAGACCATCTTTCGGGACCAGGCGAATTACGAAAGATGGGAATTTCAAGGCAAGCATCACCACTACAAAGTGATCGTCCGCGAACCCGGCATGAAGAACGTAGATATGGCCTTGGCCACCGAGCGGGCCATCCAGTCTTTTCAACCGCACATCGCTTTGCTCATCGGGATAGCGGGGGGCGTGAAGGATGTGCAGATTGGGGACGTGGTGGTCGCCACCAGTGCCTTCAGCTACGATGCCGGTAAAGAATCTGAGCATGGATTTTTGGCGCGCCCGGCAGAATATACCTTTAGCGAAGAACTGTTGGCCCGCGCCCAGGCACTGCGGCGCGATCCCGCCTGGAAGCAGCGTACTTCCGATGGTGCTCCCCATGCAGCAGTCCTGATCGGCCCCATCGCGGCCGGCGACAAAGTGGTGGCCGGGACCAACAATCCCACTTATCAACGCATCACCCAAAACCTAAGCCACATCAAGGCCCTGGAAATGGAGGCCGACGGCTTTGGACTGGCCATACAGCCGCACCGCAACCTGCACGCCCTGGCCATTCGTGGCATCTCTGATCTGTGCGCAGGCAAGGCCGAGACTGACCAGCAAAACTGGCAGCCGGTGGCGGCAGAGCGGGCAGCGGCGTTTGCGATGGAGCTGCTCTGGCAATTGGATGCGGCGGCGTTTCTTCAAATCCACACCATGGAAACCAAAGCACTGGTTAAAGAAATTTACGGGCTGCTGTTCCCGGCGGCACTGCAAGCAACCGGGGGTGATTTCGCCGATGCCCCAAGTCCCGAAATTCGACAGATTTGGCAAAAAGTGCAGCCTTTTCTTCGCGAAGAGGTACAGGCCCTGGCCAATGACCCGGATGACGTGGATGCCCAAGCGGACGTCCGCAATCGCCTGAAAAAGGAGGTAGAAAAAAGGGGCGACTTGGCCCAAGGACTGACCGGTTTGCTGACGGCTTCCAAGAAGGAGTCCGCGCCCGGCTCGGTTTCGATCAAGGACAGCAAGAATGTAATTGTCGGTAGCCAGATCAGCGTTGGGGGAAATTTTCGGTTGGGGGACGGGTGAGAAACGTGTAAAAAATAAGGATGAGCCTCAGCACCCCGAAGGTCATTCCAACGTTGGGAGGTGCCTAGATGAATGTCATTGATAGTCAATTACTTAGGCAAATTTTTTCAAAGTCGGAATGACAATTCCGGCAAGGGTCACTTGTTCCCAAAATAAAATTTCAAGTTTTTTTCATAGCAGATCGTCCAAAAGCGCGGGGAAAAAGAGTGTCCCTACTGCATGCAACAGGTGGAGCAGCAGCGGCAGATAGAGTATTTGGAACAGTATATATACATCATGTTTAATTCATTAATTATAAATGTATTATGAAAAAATCAGCCAAACACTTGATTGCATCTTTCCGATCTGGCCTTTGCCCTGCTGCAAAGCCATCCATTACAAAAAAACGCAAAAAACGAAGGGGAAGAAGGGGATATCCATACTTGGTGGGTTTTTTGACCAATCAGATTTTTGTAGCAGGTTCTAATTATGGATGTACTGCTTCGTGGCTCCCTTATCTCCCAACCACTCACTGAAACCTCATGGAAGAGCCTCGGAAATATATCTTGGACCGGTTTCAAGAACACCTACAGACCAGTTTTGACAACTTTTGCAATCGGCACAGCATCGAAAAGACCCACGATCAATTCCTCACTTTTTTAATCGACCAGGATTTGATCGCGCCATCGCACTTACAGCGGTACACGGTGCTTCGAGAGTTTGAAAAAATCTGCGCTGAACGAGAGTGCCCCAAGACGCAAGTGGTGGATACATTGGCTGATCGCTTTCACTTATCAGAAAGAACCATCTACAACATCCTGAAATACAACAAGGTGAATAAAAAGTAGTTCGCTTTATACCCAATACTGCTCCTCTTTTTGCTGATGGCGAGGTCAAACGGACGACTGGTAATTCCCTCTACCGCTGAATGAGACCGACCAACCACAGAGGTAACCAAGAGATCACAACGAACGGTGTATGCGCATGGACCCTAAAAGCCAAATGAAAACTATCCCCTTTGCCCAGCGCCGTACCCTAAGCGTAGTAAGTCTCCAGCCACTTTAAACCAACCATCAAGCCCAGCACTATGGAAGAAAAAAACAAAAACACCCTGCACAACAATGACATCAAGGCGGGCGGCAATGTCCATATTGGCGACATTATCTACCAACAGAGCGGCAAGACTGGACAATTAACGGGTGCTTTCAATGGCAGTATCGAAGAATTCGTGGAAGTACTACATGAATTGGTGAGCAGGGGGAAAACAAAGGAAGCCATTCCAAAGCTACGGCAGTTCACCAAAACCAACAATCCCATGCTTCACCCCGCAGTGCTACAGTTGTCCGACCGTTGGGAAGCTTTCGAGCGAAAATCGCTAATGGGCAGGCTCTCCAACAGCGAACAAACCGTGGAGCGGGCACAAATTACGGGTGATTTGCTGGACTTGATCGGCAAATTGAACGAAGGAGAGTAGTCCAAAAAGGCATACCAGGAATAAGGACTTTTTATAAAAACTTGGTTAGGTCTCCACATTATTATTAGTTATTTAGTCATCTAATTACTATAAATAAATGTGCAAAATTGCGGACGAATGCAAGCGTTGATTTTTGACGCCTGTGTTTGTTTGCAATTTTGCACGCCTATTTTAGGGAACTTAGTTGTTCTATCGTTGAGCGCGAAGCTGGGCCAGAAAACGCTCAATCTGTCGACGATGGCGGAGGATGTGTACGATGGCGTGTTCCATCAGTTGCTCGGTATCGTACAGTTGGCCCCAGCGCACCAGCATTTTGCGCTCGGCCTCCATCACCTCTAGTTCTATATCTGGGTGGCGCTCGAACGTTTCGCACGTGAAATCGAACGCGGCGGCCAGTTCGGTCTGGTATTCGGCCACGCTTTCCATAGTTCGGAGTGGACGGAGCTCCAACTGCTCACCCTGTTGCTGGCGGATATAAGTCGCGTAGCTGAACGCCGAACGCACCACATGGGTGAGGATGGTTTGAATGGAGCGGCAGTTGGGGTCATCGGTGACTGGGTCAACCACGACGCTTAGTTCGTGGCCTTGCACGGTGGCGACAACACGCCGAAGATCGTCCAGCGCGCGGCCATACTCGTCCAAAAGGACCCTTTTTGCGCCGTTAAGCGGTGGGGGGTTCATAAAGAATGCGTCCAGCAAATAGGCAAGCCATTTGCTGGACGCAAAGATAACGGTGGGACTACCACTTCATTAGTTATGACCTTTTTTCAACAACTGCGGAAACTGCGCCTTCATCCGGTTGAGGCGCGGGATAGACACGTTCCTGACGTACGGCTCGTTGGGGTGTTGCCGTTCGTAATTTTGGTGGTACGCCTCGGCCATGTAGAAGGCTTTCAACGGCTCGACACTGGCCGCAACAGGCTTGGAGTATTTGTCCGATTCGTTGAGTTGTTTCTTGTATGCTTCAGCCAGGTCGCGCTGGGCGGCGTCGTGGTAAAAAATGACTGAGCGGTAAGAATCGCCGTGGTCAGGCCCTTGGCCGTTCACTTGGGTCGCATCCTGCGAGGCAAAATACACTTCCAACAGCGTCTGGTAAGTGATCATTTTTGGATCGTAGTACACCTGTACCGTCTCGATATGACCCGTGGTGTGGGCAGACACTGCTTCGTAAGTCGGATTAGTGGTATGGCCGCCCGAATAGCCGGACACGGCTTCTTTCACACCTTTCAAACTTTCAAAGATGGCCTCTACGCACCAGAAACACCCGGAAGCAAAAGTGGCGGTATCCAAGCGGCCGTAGGCGACCTCCTGGGCTGGCATAGGTTCGATAGAAGCACTGCCCTGGGCGGCAGTCTCCGGCTTGCCAGACAAAGCATTGCAGGAAAAAAGCAGCACCAAGGCTGCGGCAAATGGGAAAGCAAGTTTCTGAAACATCAGTAGAGTAGTTTTTTCTCGAAACGATATATACGACTATAACATTGGAAGCGGTCTATCGTTTCGGGGGGGCTTGTCTTTATGCGGACAACTGTTTGCTTAAAACAGTTGCAGTTGATTAGTCTGCTCTTGATTCAATTGGCCCAGTTCGTACTCCCAATCCTCCAACTCAAACTTTATTCCAGCGGTCTGTGCCAGCGTGTTCATTTCTGAAAATGGGACGAGAGCCGCCGCTTTTCTCAGGTCAATTCGCATTAGTATTTCTTTGGTAATCAGCCTTTTGTTATCGAAAAAAACAATGGATCGAAGAAAAGTCTGCACCACTGTAGCATTGAGCAGTAGTAAAGCAAAAATGGCTGTTTTTTTGTTGTCAAAGCCTAGAAAATAGATGGTGTCATCAAGCATTAAACATTTGCCATTGGTCGGCACAAGAAGGCTAAATTTTGTCTGTTTGTAAAGTCCCGAAATAGCGACTTTGTATGGTTTGAAAGAATAATCGCCTACGCCGAAAATAGAGAAGGGGGGATTGCCTTTATAAATACTTGATTTTCTGGCATCTAACCACTCTCGATGCGAGAGGAGGTACTGCCAAGTTAGCGGATATAATTGCTGAATCGGCTTGGTATCTTGCCCAATTTTAGTTTGGGTAACGATAGTGTACTTGCGTAACTTGTTGACTATTGCGCTTTTGAGGTCGGAACTTTTGAGCAGTCCAAAAATCAAATCTGGCTCTAACATAACCGTCTCCCCGAGGCCATTGGTAAATTTTTCGCCTACCTGCTCTAATTCCATCACCTTTGAGCAATCGTGCTTGATGCCCTGCCGCCACTCCCAGGGACAGCGTCCGTCCAGTGCCCCCGCTATAAGGTAGAGGTCAATATCGGCGACGAACTTATCCTGCACCCACCCAAAAGTTCGTTGGCTTATGCTGGTATAGAAGTTTGATTCGAGACACTCAAACACTGGGAGTTCATTCAGGTCGCAGCGAAACAGTGACGCTTCTACGGCTGCGCCAAACTCTTTTTGGGCATTGATCGACTGTTGCTCCAATCCCCCAATGTGGTATTTTCGTCGTCGTTGCTCAATCAAAATATTGCGGATCACTGCATTTTTTAGCAGAAAAATGAAGGTGCCGTGACAATCATGAAAGGTGTTCAGCAGCGATAAAGCGATGGATTCACCTAAGTCAAAATTGGCTTTTCCGGTCATGGCATCCAATCCTGTATGGCGTTTCAAATTTGTCTTACGCGGCAGATTTTCCGAATTCAAGCCCGATAAGGCAGCATTGGTGACCCAGGGCGGGTTGCCAATAATTAGCAGTTTTCTATGGACCAGATTTTTTTGAATTGCCGACCAATCAAAACTGAAAACGCTGATGTTGAACAAGTTGATTGCCGGACGTGGACGTTCGGGATATTGTAGGAAATGTTCAACAATGGCTAGTTTTGTATGCCAACAATAAGGAAGGTAAATCTCAACACCATATACCTCCTCCACTGTTGGGAACTGTTGCAGTACAGCTAAGATAAAATTGCCAAGCCCAAAGGTTGGTTCCACCACGACTTGCGGCACCATTCCATTGTCGGCCAATTTTTGGCAAATCGCTTTGGCCAGTGTCTGGTTGGTTTGAAAGTCGCCGTAGGCACTGCGGTCTGGCTCATGGATCACTTCCAGACTTTCGTGCAGAGAATTTTTAACAACCTCGAATTCCTCCTGCGTAAAGAAGCCTGCAATGCCACTTTGTGCTTGCATGAAACGATTAGCCGCTAACAGAGTAGGGGCTTTCTGGAAGCAATCAGCGAACAAGGCGCGTACCTCAGCACTTACATGGTTACCAAAAATACTCATTCGCGGAGGCGGTTAACAATACGAGTGATGCCTTCTACTGGTTCCTGCATATTGACAATGCGGCCATATTGCAGCCGCCATTGCAGAGCGTTGGAGATGGTCAGATAACCTTGTTCTGGCGGCGTTTCCAAAATTTGCCGGGCCAATTGACCCATCATAATTTCATCGGCTGGAATATTCTTGTCATTTAAAAAACCAACAATATCTTCTTCATTTGCTTCATTTTCAAGCATTTGACGCAAAATGCGAGTGGTTAGGTAATCGCCTGTCCGCTCTTTGGAAATAAAACTACAGCTAACAAAATTCAACATTGCTGTCTTGGTCTCTATATTGTCCTGTTTGGCGTATACAAGCACTAAGAGATTATAGCCCAAGCCAAAAATCTTCTGTCGTGCGTCTTTGAATGGACAGGACGATTGGGGCTGGTTGACTGAAGTTACCTTAATATCGGTATTGATTTCGGCTGCTGGCAGATCAATTCCCTTCGCTGAATTGCCAATTTGTACGATGTAGTATTCGTTCAGATATTTTTGGAAAGCCTGTTCAATCAGTGTACCAACGGCCTTTCCATAGGTCACGCCATACAGCAACGCATTGGGCCTTATACTTTCTGACACACAGAAAATTTTTGCAGCCTCCATCAAATGTGAAATCGTCAAAAGTGGTTTAAGGATATCATCTATAGCCATCAATCGTCAATAAGCCAGCAAATGTCGCCGAAGAGCCACAAAATAAGCCTTTCCGTCTTATACCCAGTCCTCATTTTTCAAAAAGGGCTTCCCTTTGCTCAAAATCGAATCAATATGAAAGTCTATTTTCTCCCCATTCTACTATTCTTTTTTTCCCAAGCCATTATTGCCCAAGGCCCCGCTTTTACGCAGGACGACACCCTGCGGGGCAGTATCACCCCGGAGCGTGCTTGGTGGGACTTGACTTTTTACAATCTTAAAATAAAGGTCGACCCCACGCAAAAAACCATTGCCGGTAGCAACGAGATTCATTATAAAGTATTGACATCAAACCAGTTGTTACAAATCGACCTGCAACCACCCCTACTGCTCGAACGGGTGGAACAGGATGGTCAAACCCTTCAAGTGAATCGGAAAGGCCGCAATGCCTACTTTGTCGAACTGCAAAAACCACAGGCCATTGGTTCGCAGCAAGTGCTGACGGTATGGTACTCTGGTCAGCCGCAAGTGGCCAAGCATGCTCCCTGGGACGGCGGGTTCAGTTGGTCAAAGGACGGGGCAGGCCAACCCTTCGTCGCCACTTCCTGCCAGGGGCTGGGAGCCAGTATCTGGTGGCCCTGCAAGGACCATATGTACGACGAGCCTGATTCGCAGACGGTGGCCGTCACGGTACCCAAGGGGTTGATGAACGTCTCCAATGGCCGGTTGCGGCGCACCACCGATCACCCCGATGGCACACGCACCTTCGAGTGGACCGTGACGAACCCCGTGAATAATTACGGCATCAACGTTAATATTGCCAACTATGCTCACTTCGCCGATACGCTGCACGGAGAGAAAGGAGTACTCACGCTGGATTACTACGTGCTGCCCGAAAATCTGGAAAAAGCAAAGGTGCAGTTTCAGCAGGTCAAGGGGATGCTACGGGCCTTTGAGTACTGGTTTGGCCCTTATCCGTTCTACGAAGACGGCTACAAACTGGTGGAAGTACCTTATCTGGGCATGGAACACCAGAGCTCGGTTACTTACGGCAACCAATACGAAAACGGGTATTTGGGCCGCGACCTGTCCGGCACGGGCTGGGGCCTGAAGTGGGATTTTATTATTATCCATGAGTCGGGCCACGAGTGGTTTGCCAACAACGTCACCTACAGCGACATCGCCGATATGTGGATCCACGAGGGCTTTACCAATTACAGTGAGAACCTGTACACCGAATACTTTTTCGGCAAAGCCGCCGGTGCCGCCTATGTACGTGGCTGCCGCGCCAATATCGAAAACCGACGGCCCGTCGTCGGTATCTACGGCGTGAACTCGGAAGGCTCGACCGATATGTACTATAAGGGTGCCAATATGCTGCACACCATCCGCCAGATTGTGGACAATGATGACCTGTGGCGTTCCATTTTACGGGGCATCAACCGGGACTTTTACCACCAAATCGTGAATACCAAACAGATCGAAACCTACGTCAGCCAAAAATCGGGCAAGAACCTGCAAAAGATATTCGATCAGTACCTGCGCAACACCAGCATTCCCACACTAGAGTATTCTATTAAGAAACAACAAATCACCTACCGCTGGACCGATTGTGTCAAGGGATTTGATATGCCGGTAAAGGTGCGCATCGCCTCTGGCAAAGAGGTGTTTATTTATCCGACTACCGAACCGAAAAGCACGGTGTTGCCCGGTCTGAAAAAAGGGGTATTTCAGGTAAACGAGGATTTCTATGTACTGGTAAAAGAGATATAAAGTATGAAGTATGAACTATGAGTAGCGTACACCACTCATAGTTCATAGTTGATACTTTATCGTTATTGCTTCACCACTTTCACCAACGCCCCTGCATTGTCCGTCTGGATGCGCACCAAATAAGTGCCAACGGGCAAGCCCTGCAAATTCAGGTCAAAACTGTTCTGGCCCGCTGCTGATTCCACCGTCCGGGTTTGCAGGGTTTGACCCAACAAGTTCGTCAGGCTAAGTTGTACAGTAGCAGAGGAAGCGGTCATGAACCCTATCCGCACCATGTCCGTAGCGGGATTTGGGCTGACCTGTAGTTGCAATGCGGCAGCGGCCTGTTCGTTGGTGCCGACCACCAGGCTGCGGTTGCCATTGGCGAACCAGATGCCCCACTCATGGCTGTTGATGAGTACTACTTCGTTGCCCTGGCCTTCTATTTTGTTGGCTTTTACGCTGCGCTTGTACAGATTGGTACTCACCGAGGTGTTACCTTGGTACAGCACAGCATTGTCCAGGGGGTTGTAGTTGGGCCACCCCAGCGTGCCGTTGTTGGAGACCAGCACGTTGTAGTCGCCAGTCTCCACATTCGCGCCGTAGATGTCGTTTTGCTCGTTATACTCGTCGATATAATCGAAGGCGATGATATAGGGCGAGTTTTTGGCGAAAGACGGGTTGCCGATACTCGTGTTCTCCGGCAGGCCATTGAACAACTTGGAAATGAAGGGTTGCGTGCCATCGGTGAACTGACCGTTCTCCCGAAACTGTAAGAAGCCGATGTCCCAATACTCGATGGATTGTCCACTCTGGTCTTGCAGTTTGTTGAACGCATCGTACATCAGGTAGTCGCCAGAATAATCGAACTCCATTACGTCGGCATACTGTACATCGCCGGTAGCCTGCCCCTCCGTGTAAGTGGGGTTTTCTAAAAAGAAGGTCTCGGAGCTGTTATTGTTCAAGTCGAATACGTACATCCGGTTATCCTGTTCATCGGTGAGGCCGGCCAAATAGCGGCCGTCTTTGGAGATAGCCACGTTGCGCCATACCGCGCTGCTGCTGATAATATTGGTCGTGTAGTCGATAGGGTTGACATTGTAATTGAAAGTAATGTTGACGATTTCCTTGTTGTTGTTTACAAAGACGACCTCCGTACCGTTGTCCGTGATGCTGGGTCGGCTGGACAAGCCTTGGTTGTACAAAGTACCCAACACTGTCCCGTCGCCCAAGGCGAGGTCAAGTTCGGTCAAAGTGTTGTCGGCGCACAGGATGAGGTCTTCGCCGGGATTGACCTGGAGCTGGCCCAAATAGTTGCCGCCGGGCTGGCTACCCATAATCCCCACTGCCGTGAAAGCATCGGCCGCCGCCGTGGCCACCGCGCTTCCATATAAATCATTGGAAGCCTGAATAATAGCGATGCGGGCATCTACGAATCGGCTGGATTTGACCAAATAGTCACGCAATGCCTTGTAGTACACTTGTTCCGCTTTATCTTTGCCGACGGCAGCGTTGGTGGCGAATTTATAGAAGGCCCAGTTGGGAATACCGCTGTTGATGTGTACACCGCCATTGTCCTGATTGCCCTGATATTGTTCGCTTACTACGCGCGGCTGCCAAAACTGGCTGCCGGAGTTGCCGCCATTGTGTGGGTCCTGCATACTGCGCAATGCACCAGTGGGGCTTTGTCCAGCCTGCATCACGTCCTCTCCGATCAACCAATCGTCGCGGTCGATCAGGGTACCGAACACATCGGCGAAGGACTCGTTGAGTGCGCCGCTTTCGTCCTGGTACTCCAGATTGGCCGTCTTTTCGACCACGCCGTGCGTCATCTCATGGCCACCCACATCGAGGCCACGGGCCAGTTGTTTAAAAGTGCTGCCGCCGTTGCCATAAAACATCGCTTCGCCGTTCCAAAAGGCATTTTCCATAGAGCTGGCGTCTTCCTCCGTCACGTTGTAAAACGCCAGGATGTTGCCGCCAATGCCGTCAATAGAGTTGCGGCCAAAAGTGTTTTTGTAATAATCAAAGCTTTTGTTGCCATTCCAATGGACACTTACCGCACCCTTGTCGCTGAACGACGTGTTGCCCGAGGTGACAAAGTCGTAGTCAAAAGCGGATTGGGTCTCCGGCGAGGTATTTTTGGCGTTCAGGGTCACAATTGCGCCCACCGGATCGTTGGGCATATTCGATTCGCCCGGATTGAACATGGATTTGCTGGCATCTTCCAGCACCACCTGGCTGCCAATCTGGTAGGCCCCAAAGGTGCGAGTTACGTTCAGCAGGTCTTGACCGGAAGCGGCTACCGGCCCATCCACCACCCAGGGAGCGGCGGCGGTAGGAGTGAATACTTCTTCATCTTCTTCCAAACTTGCCGTTTGGTGGTTATGGCTGGCGGAATGCTGGAGAAGGCCGCCATCAATATTGCAAATATGCTCGAACTGGTGGATTACCTCTCCGGTGTGGGCATCCAAAAAATACACGGTGCGGGTCAGGATGTTGGGCCGCGCAGTTACCACCCAAACCAGGCGTTCCGCATTCAGCTGGCGTTGTGGGTGATATACCATCAATTCGGTTTCAAAAGGTGGTCCATCAATGAGTTTCAATTCCTGTGGCGTCCAAATGGGCTTGATCTTATCCGGCCCGATCAAGTTTTTTACCTGTTGAATGGCGATTTCGGCTGGAAGCATTGGTACGACCGAGGCCAGTTGCGGAGTGGGGTAATAACGTCCGTTGAGGAGGGTAAAGCTGCCCTTTTGGGTATGGGCAATCACTTCGCTGCCATAGACCGGCACGCCCTGAAAAACCTGGTGGAGCCGCACGTGGGCGTTGCCCTGTTCGTCCATCGTAGTGGTGCCAGCGACGAACTCCCCGGCAACGTGGACAATGCCCGTTGGTTGCAGACTGACGCAATAGTCCAGTGCGCGGTCAGCCAGCGGCTTGGTGTCGGCCAGGCTGCCGGAAGCGTCCGTTTTGCCTTGAAAAAAAATCGGCATCCCATTGGGGTCACGCGTGATGCGTACCGTAGTCGATCCGGCGGTTACCGGCTGCAAGGCGGGCAAGGGTTGGCGAATAGTGGCCGGTAGCCCAAATGGGTTTTCCACAGTCGGTACAGCATCCTTGCCGGGCCATTGCACCCGCAATTGTT
>JAYUXG010000176.1:0-1851 GCA_043753125.1 Saprospirales bacterium
TATAACGGCCAAGTACGGGGGCGAGTGCTACTCGGCAGCCGTCGGCGAGGTGAACGTGGTGGAAAAAATGAAGGCGGTCGGGGCGGTGATCGGCGGCGAAGGCAACGGTGGGGTCATCTTGCCCGAACTACACTACGGCCGCGATGCGCTGGTCGGTATTGCGCTGTTTCTTAGCCACTTGGCCCACTTTGGCAAACAAATCTCCACGCTGCGCAAAATCTACCCGGACTACCAAATGTCCAAGACTAAACTGGACCGCACGGCAGATATTGATCTGGACAAGATCTTTGCCGCCCTGCGGCAGAAATACCGCAAAGAACAAATCAACAACGACGACGGCCTGAAAATAGACTTCGAGAGCGGCTGGGTACACCTGCGCCCCTCTAACACGGAGCCGATCATCCGGGTATATTCGGAAAGTAATTCCATCGTGGTGGCCGAGAACCTGGCCAAGAAGATCATTCAGGATATTCAGGCTTTGCGGTGAGGGGGGCGAAGGCGAAAAATGTTGGCAGGGAGCTGTGAAATGGTTATTTTTGTGTGGAATAATGAATTGGCAACAAAAACAGATGGTATGAAAGAGGAAATTCAGGAACTTGTTGGTGCTGGCCGTCTGGAAGAAGCACTCGCTCTTCTGGCAAAATATTCCTCTGATGGCATACTACTCAAAGGCCAATATGCTTCTGCTAAGCGGGAAAATAATATGGGTTTACTTGATAGTGACGATTGGCGACGTTCTGTAGCCCGTATAACTCATTCGGTACTCGAATTGGCCAGATACGTCGAAGCACCTGAACCTTTCCATAATGGATCGACCCTATCTTACGAGCCAGCAATATATATTGCCTATAATCAAAATGATTTTGCCCAAGCAACCAAGATAGAACGCTATCTGATCCAACACGGCATCAGAAATATCAAGTATTTGCAGGGAATGTCGGCAGGAGAGGACATCGGTCGCCTAATGGCCAACAAGACCCGAAATACAAATTTTTTTCTACCTATTTTTTCAGCCAATAGTTTAAGGGAAGGTTGGGAAGGGTTGCAAGATCATTTGGTCGCTTTTTGCAATACTTTAATTCAATCAAATACTATTCCCCTTGCCCTTGATTTTTCATTTGCGGCACCCAATTTCATCGAACAAGAAATTAACCGGATAGATACGGAATTGGATGATTTTGATATGCAGATGCTAACGCCTCGGCTTACTCAACAACTTTCCAATCACTCAAAGATAAAGGAGACGAACCTGATCGGCCTGCGCAATAATTTGCCCAAAATCGTACAGCGGTTGCGCAACTCCAAAGCCATTGGTATTGGAGGAGAAAATTTTGAAGCTGGCATGGGCAAAACTATTGAAACTATTCACTCGCTAGTAGAGTACCATCGGGCCGCGTTTCTTTAAATTTTTATATCCTAAACTTGAACCATGCAAACAAAACTTGCCCTCCTCGAATCGCTCGATTTCGGTAGCAGTGTGGCGGAAGAAGAAACCAAAAATTTGCAGAAATACTTTGTAGATACTAGACTGTGGCGTAATCTCAACAATGATAAGTATGACATCGTACTGGGTGCAAAAGGCAGTGGTAAAAGTGCCTTGTATTTGAGTTTGATTGCTAAAACCGAAGATTTTGCCACCCAAGGTATTATCATTGTAGAAGCAGAAAACCCGCGTGGCGATACGGTATTTGCTTCGCTAAACACTGCCACTCGCAACGACAAGTACGAAAACCCCAGTAAGGAGGCCCTTATTCGAGACGATATCGTTGTTTTTTGGAAACTTTATTTTTTGACGGTCATCACCGCCAAATTGCGCAGCCAAGGATTTAAAGGGCAGCATTTTCGAGCCAT
>JAYUXG010000177.1:0-1851 GCA_043753125.1 Saprospirales bacterium
AGTGATGAGTTGGGTTTCTACATTAGCATCAGAAGGGGAAATAGAGGCAATATATTCAACCAATTTGCGGACGATGGCCTTGTATTTTATAATTTTATCCATTGTGCAATAGTAATTTGTTTAAAATCATAAACGATCAACTGAACGTGATATTTATCTCTGGCCATTAGGAGGGCATTTTTTTGCAAAAATAGGAAAAATAACCCACTATTGGCGCAAAATTTTACTGCCGAGCCAACTTTTCCGGTGATACACGCGCTCACAGATTCGTCCCGCTCCACCGCCCCAACAGCTCTTCTACTCCGTTCTTCTACTGTCGTCCAATCGGGATACACTGTCCGGTAACGAGCGGAGTACACTCCCCCCTCGGCCTCCTCACTTTGGGCTGGGTGATGCCGAAACAGTGGAAAGCATTACGGTAGAATGGCCCTTCGGCTTAGCACAAACCTTTGCAAATATTGGGTCAACCAGTACACAACCCTGGTCGAAGGGGGCATTATTTCATCCGTGCATACCCCGAAGACGCCATCCGGGTTGGTGCTGTACCCGCCCGTACCCAATCCCTTCCACGATTCGGTCGACTGCCGGTTTGAATTGCCAGAGGCGGCTACTTTGGTAGTGGAGGTGACGGATTTGCAGGGAAAGACCTTGCGCCGTTTAGCTACAAGAAAGTTCGATGCGGGCAGCTATACGTTGCATTGGGATGGGACGCTGGCCAATAGTACTGCCATGCCAGCTAGTCAGTATGTGCTGGTATTTCATTGAGATGGCCAGATAGCGGCGCAAGCCTTGGTGACAATTCGGTAGGTAGGGACGTTGCATACAACGTCCCTACCTACCGAATTGCAATCCCCTCATCATCAATGAGTTTGCCCATCTGCACCCGCACAATGCGGGCCGGGAAATTTTGCAGAATGCGGTAGTCATGGGTGGCGCACAGTACGGCAGTGTTGTGCTGTTTAGCCAGATTGCGCATCAGCACCAACACGTCGTCGCTGGTCTCCGGGTCGAGGTTGCCAGTTGGTTCGTCAGCCAGCAGCAGAGCGGGGCGGTTCAGCAGTGCGCGAGCGATCACCACCCGTTGCTGTTCACCGCCACTGAGTTCGTAGGGCATGGACAGCCGTTTATGGGTCAGTCCCACGCCGATCAATTCTTCATTAACGCGTTGGGCCATGTCCGTCTCGTTCGTCCAGCCGGTGGCCCGCAACACGAAGAGCAAGTTCTCCTCCACGTTGCGGTCGGTCAGCAGGTTGAAATCCTGGAACACGATGCCGAGCCGCCGCCGCAGCAGGTGGATGTTGCTCCGCGACATAGCACGCAGGTCGAAACCCGCCACCTCGCCAAAACCCTTGTCGAGTGGCAAGGCGGCATAAATGGTCTTGAGCAGGCTGCTCTTGCCGCTGCCGGTCTTGCCGATCAAGTAGGTGAACTCGCCCTCGCCGATCTGTAGGTTGATATTTTCCAGCACCACCGTTTGGTCGTGCTGGCGGATGTCGGCGTTGCTTAATTTGACTATGGCGGGCATAGAGTAGGTGATTGGTTGGCTATTTATTTCGCGGCGAATATAGAGACGTTGCATAGAACGTCCCTACCTATTTTCAACCGCCAACAAAACAATCTTCCCTCCAATTTTCAGGGTTATGGAGGATATAATAGGAGACCCGTTGAAATCCAGCGGTGCTGCGGATTACGTGGTCGTGGAAGCGGGCCTGCCAACCAAAATCAGGCACCATAGGCCGCGCCCATCGCGTGACCGCCGATTTGTAGGAACGCATGGCGGCGGAAATCGAACCCGCCTGTGGCGAAATAGAGGCCATGAATTCGTTCTTGGTGGATGGCGTGGGTAGAGAC
>JAYUXG010000178.1:0-4739 GCA_043753125.1 Saprospirales bacterium
GTAACGATGACTTGTTTGTCATTTTCTTTGGCAAGTTGCACCAGTACTTCGATGAGTTTGCTGCACAGTTTGGGATTTAGCGCGTTGTCAATATTATCAATGGCAAAGAACTTAGGCGTGTGCGGGCTGACAAAAAGGGTGACGTAGAAAAGAAGATATAAAAAGCCTTCATTACTGCTGCGCTGATCAATGTATTTAATACCTTCTTCCAGATAGCGGTCACGAATGCGGATATGACGCTCGGTAAAAAGCAGGTCGTTCGGTATTTCAAATTCACTAAACCAGTCTATTAATTGTAGTGTTTTATTGATTTTTTGGAAAGTTTTTGGCTCTTTGCGAGCCAAATCGGCCAGGTGGCTAAATAGGCCTTCTCCTCTAACGCCGAGAGGGCGAATTTGAGATTCTTCTTCGAAACGACGGAGATAAGTGTTTTCGGGGCAAAAAATCAAAAAATATAAAAGGCCAAAACTATTTGAGTATTCGGAGTACTTATTTTCAAATTTTGCCTTATTAATGAGCTCAAATGTTTTTAAGAATTCTTTACTTAAAGCATCAGTGGAAGCCTTATCTAATAAGGCTTTACCTATCTTTTTCTGATCATTTAGTTTTTTTATAATTGATTCTTTAATAAGTTATAACATTTTATCATCAATAAAAGGATGAGTAATATGCCATATCACCTCCAAATCATTGCCTACCTTGTTATTGCCATTAATTTCACAATCCAAATTTTTATTTTCAGTATTTACAAAATATAATCCAACAGGTTTTTTACTATTTTTTTTCGAAAATCCAGGCTTAATTATTTCAGAATTAACAACTCGTAATCCTCTGGAAAATAAAAATTCAGGGCCTAACTTGTCTTCTGCCGCTGCACTCCCCAAAGCCACCGCCTCCAATATATTCGTCTTACCACTTCCATTCTCTCCAATAAAAACATTCACCCTTCCCAGATCAAGTTCAAGCGAGGGAATGGACTTATAGTTTTCAATTTTGATGTGCTGAATCATAATGACTGTTTGAACAAAAGTAACGCATTCCTATACGTCCGGCGATGTAGACTTACGAGCAAAAATAACATGGGCCACCCTGAAAATACAGGATGACCCATTATTTTATTGGAAGCTAAGCTGCGCATTCTCAACAACCTCCACAATTTTCTACAACCCAAACAGTGCCTTGCCCATATAACTCGCCGCGTCGCCCAGTTCCTCCTCAATACGCAACAGCTGGTTATACTTGGCGACCCGATCCGAGCGGCTGGCCGAGCCGGTCTTGATCTGGCCAGCGTTGAGGGCCACCGCCAAGTCGGCGATAGTGGTGTCCTCGGTTTCGCCAGAACGGTGGCTGATAATGGAAGTGTAGGCGTGGCGCGTCGCCAAATTCACCGCTTCAATGGTCTCGGTGAGCGAGCCGATCTGGTTCACTTTGATGAGGATGGAGTTGGCGATCTTTTCGTCGATGCCGCGTTGCAAGCGTTCTACATTGGTCACAAAGAGATCGTCGCCCACCAGTTGGATACGGTGGCCCAGTGTCTCGGTGATCAGTTTCCAGCCCGACCAATCGTCCTCGGCCAACCCGTCCTCGATGGAATATATCGGGTAACGGTTGCACCAGTCCTTCCAGTAAGCCACCATGTCTTTGGAAGCAAGGCGGTCCCCGCTGGACTTTTTAAAGACATACTCGCCTTTTTCGGCATCGTAGAATTCGGAGGCCGCTGGGTCAAGGGCGATCACCATGTCTTCCAAAGGCCGGAAGCCGGCCGCTTCGATGGCGATCATCACCAATTGGATGGCCTCTTCATTGTTTTTAATATTCGGTGCAAAGCCGCCTTCGTCGCCTACATTGGTGGAATACCCTTTGCTTTTCAACACTTTTTTCAGGTGGTGAAACACTTCCACGCCCATGCGCAAGCCTTCGCTGAACGTGCTGGCTCCCACGGGCATCACCATAAACTCTTGAAAATCAATACCGTTATCCGCATGGCTGCCACCATTGAGGATATTCATCATTGGCACTGGCAACACGTGGGCATTCACGCCACCCAGATAGCGGTACAGCGGTTGGCCAAGTTCCTCGGCGGCGGCGCGGGCCACGGCGAGGCTCACGGCGAGGATGGCATTGGCACCCACCTTGCCCTTGTTGCGGGTGCCGTCGCGGTCGATCATCAGACGATCAATCCGGATCTGGTCGGTCACTTCCTGGCCGATCAGTTCGGGCCGGAGCATAAGCTCGACGTTTTTTACGGCTTGGCGCACTCCTTTACCGAGGTAGCGACTGGCGTCTTCGTCGCGGAGCTCAACGGCTTCGTGTACGCCGGTGCTGGCCCCCGATGGCACTGCGGCACGACCGATGAAACCGGTCTCGGTCCACACTTCCACTTCTACGGTGGGATTGCCCCGGCTATCGAGGATTTCTCTGGCTAATATTTCGCGGATGGCGCTCATTCGTGAGAGGGTGAGAGTTGTGAAAAAGGTGAGAGTTATGAGAGCGTGAGAGTAACAGCACTCTTGATATAATAGAAGTGAATCAATGGAATTTTGGCCGTTCTGGGGCGCAAAAGTAGCCAAATTCCGAGAAGGGATGGATTTATTGCCCGATAAATACTTCTCCACTGGCCAAAAAATAAAAAGAGATGAAACAAAAAGTACTCGTTCCGACTTCACCAACTCTCCCCATCTTCGCCTCTGCCCATCCACCCCCCCCCCTTCATATTCTCAACTCCCTCTACATCTTCCCGCATGGACATCCTAAAACGCATTCGCTCCACTTGGTACCCCGATGAATACCACGGCTGGGGCCGCACGCGCCGCTATTTTGAGGGTTGGTATTACAAGCTAGTTTCCGCTGATGAAAGCATGGCGATGGCTTTTATTCCGGGCATTGCCATGTCTGCCGCTGGCGAACGCCATGCGTTCGTGCAAGTCATGGACGGTACGCATTGCCGGGCCACTTACCATCGTTTCGAGGCCGCCGACTTTCGCCCTGCCAAGCATCGGTTTGCAGTGGAGGTGGGCCAGAACTTTTTCTCCGCTGCCCACTTGCGCCTGGACTTGCCGGGAGTGTCCGGCGAAATCCGGTTCCGAGACCCCGTGCCGTGGCCCAAGATGTTGGGCGCGCCGGGCATTATGGGTTGGTACTCCTTTGTGCCGTTTATGGAGTGTAATCATGGTGTAATAAGTATGCACCATCAGTTGGAGGGAGCCTTGCGTATTCGGAACACGCTGGATGGAACGGAGCGCATGGTCGATTTCTCCGGCGGCAAAGGCTACCTCGAAAAGGATTGGGGGCGATCTTTTCCACGCGCCTACGTGTGGTTGCAAACCAACCACTTCGCTACCACCCACCAGGCCTCGCTCATGGCCTCGGTCGCTCA
This sequence comes from Saprospirales bacterium, assembly GCA_043753125.1. Lineage (GTDB taxonomy): Bacteria > Bacteroidota > Bacteroidia > Chitinophagales > Saprospiraceae > M3007. Next base: position 3,377 of record JAYUXG010000178.1, read on the forward strand.
CATTCCGTGGTTGCACAGCCATTTCGTGGGCTTTATCAGTGGACTGTGGCTGGAAGGGCGGCTGTTTAAGTTTGCCACTTACACCGGGGCCAAAAAACACCTCGAGATCGGCACCGACACAGTGACTTTGATCTTCAAAAATCCCCGCACGGAGCTGCGCATTTTGGCTCGCCACGCGCCCGGCACGGCGTTGGTGTTGCCGATTTCCGGAGAGATGACCGGCAAGATCAATGAAAGTCTGCAAGCAGTGGTGGAAGTAGAGCTGCTCGAAAATGGTCGGCGCATTTTTGGGGACGTAGGCCGCCATGCCGGATTGGAGGTAGCGGGAGAGGTGCGGGAGGTGTTGGCGGATTTCGATCAGTTCGCAAAAGAAATCTAAATGAGATGCTGAACCTCACTCAGTATCGCGTCAAACTTCCATAATTGAACAATAGCAACTCTGCACCTTCCTCAAATTCTTGTACAATTAGGGCTAAATGTAATACAAATTGTGCGAACAACAACTTGTTGCGAATATTGCCGAATTCCAGGAATAAGACCTTGGGAGGGGAGCCTTTTAATAGATAGTAATCAAAAAAATCGCTGTCTTTGGTCACTATAATGCGATTGTCGGTTATAGCGACTTGTCGAGTTTCAATGTCGGTCATTCGTTCGCCTTGAGAGAGGAAATAAGGGTGGGTGGTATCGAATCCCCGACTTGTTAGCCAGCCTGACAAGTTAGGTGGCAGGTGCGTATCAATGATGAATTTCAACATCTTACATCAGGCGGCAATGGCGATGATGGACTTTGCATTAGCTATTTTAGAAGCATATAACAGACAAGCCTGGATGTCAGCCTGCTCAATGTAAGGATAGTCTTCCAAAATTTCTTCTTGGACCATGCCAGATGCCAACAGCTCGAGCATCTGGCCTACAGTAAAACGCATATTGCGAATAGTAGGTTTGCCATTGCAAATCTGAGGATTGAGCGTAATGCGCTGAAGAAGTTCGTTCATAATAAATAAAAATTTAGGTTCAAAATTACGGTTGTTTCCTCAAAAAAAGAATGGAATAACTCCCCAATCAAAAAAATCTAATACAGCACTATAAATGAACCAGGAATTAATAATTACATAACCTCTTTGTACCAACTCTATTTTTCCCCCCGTCTACCTTCGCCCCCAAAACAACTATGGCATGGGGCTTGCTCACACGATCAGCGAAAAGGTTTTTCAACGTATTCATGGCAATAATCTAGTTTACAACACCTGTTGGGAAGACCCGCGCTGCGACCGCCAACTGCTCCAATTGGATAACCAAAGCCGGGTGGTCATGTTGACCAGTGCCGGTTGCAATGCCTTAGACTACTTGCTCGACGATCCCG
>JAYUXG010000179.1:0-1845 GCA_043753125.1 Saprospirales bacterium
CCGATGCGTACGGAGCCACCGCCATTGACCATTACGATGTTGCCGACCGAATTGTTCTGTAGGTAGAGGCCTTGGCTGAGCGCGTCGATCTCGTTACCATCCAACACCATATTCTGGGTGCCGCTGTTGATTTTCAGGGTACCCGTGGTGCCGTTGCTTTCGGTGCCCACGATGTGCAGCTCAGAATCCGGGTTGCCCGTGCCGATGCCGACTTTGCGCCCAAAGCCTTGGATGATGGTGTTGCCCGTGGTGGAGCCGAGAAATAGGTGGGCGTTGTTGGCAAAGATGTCCACCTGGGCACCGTCCACCCGCATATCGATGGTCTTGGCCGTGGCGAGGGTGTTGTTGCCGAGGCGGATGCGGTCGCCGACCACGTGGAGCTTGTAGGCGGGTACAGTGGCCCCGGTGCCGATGCCGACCTTGCCGGTGTTGGTGTTGCGGATGTTGGTGCCGCTGGACAGCCACTGTGCGTTGGCCGAGAGGGTGAAGCAGCAGAGGAACGCGAGGATGATGGAAGTGGGAAGGATGTTCGTTTTCATAGTTGTGAAAGGTTGAAAAGTGAAAGATTTAAGGTGCTGAACGATCAGGTTTTCAAGGTTGACTTGGTTTCAAAAAGGCAGTTGGAATGTATTTTCAGTCCTTTGTTCTTCCACTTTCCGAAGAGTACCCTGAGGGGTACGGGTTTTTTAGAAAAAAAATAGCCGCCCGGGCTTCCGGGCGGCTATTCATCATTAGGCAATCAAATGTCCCTATTTCACCAACTGCACCTTATTCACGCTCAGCACTTTACCATCCACCACCACTTGCGCCACGTACACGCCCACCGGAAACTGGCTCAGGTCAAACTGGAAGCTGCCTTCCCCAGCGACTTTGCGGCTGGCTACTTCGCGGCCCGCGCCGTCCAGAATGCGCACGGTGATCGACTTAGCCGAAGCCGTATTACTCAGGCCGACGGTCACCAAGCCAGTGGTCGGGTTAGGGCTAACGGTTACAGCTACGGCAGCTGTTTTCTCAGCCACTGGCTGGCGGTCAGTAGCGAGGCCGAGGGCCGCTTCGATGCGGGCCAGGCGGTCTTCCAGGGCGGCGATGCGGGTTTCCTTTTCCGCGATCACGGCGTGCTGCTCCTTAATGGCTTCTACCAGCACCGGGACCAACCCCTGATAGTTGACGGCATGGTAGCCAGTGGCATCCTCCATGACCAGTTCCGGCAACACTTGTTTCATTTCCTGGGCGATGAAGCCAATTTGCTTACCGGAATCAAAATTCATGTCCTTGAATTCCGCCGTACGGAAAGTGTACTCCGTTCCGCGCAGGGCCAACACTTTTTGCAGGGCGTTGCCGAGCGTTTGGATGTTATCTTTGTAACGCTGGTCCGAGCCAGTCCAAAGGCCGGTGGCAAAAGCACTGCCGTTGACGCGGAGCTTGTAGCCGGAACTGAGGTCGGTGGTGCCGATGCCGACTTTGCCGCCGCCGTTTACGAGCACGATGTTTTGGTTGGTATTGTTGTTCAGGTACAAGCCATCGGCCAAGGCATCGATTTCATTGCCATCGAGCAAAAGATTCTGTGCGCCGTTGCCCGATACGATGCGCACGACCGCCGTTGTGCCGTTGTTGTCTATGCCGGTGCCGTTGATATGTAGTTTGGTGTTGGGGCTGGCTGTACCTATACCTACCTCGCCGGTGCTTTTGATGCGCATCAATTCAGTACTGGTTGCCGCTCCGGTGGCTACTGAAAAAGCGTGGGAAGAGTTGGCTCCCACCTGGTAGCGCAACGTGTTACTGGTGGTGCCGAAACCAAAAAACTGGTGGTCGTTGTTGGCGTCTTCAGACAACACGATGATGCGG
>JAYUXG010000180.1:0-4730 GCA_043753125.1 Saprospirales bacterium
AAGCGTGCCGGTTGGCAGCATGCCATTGGCTTCACCCAATATTTGGGTATAGATGACACGAAAGACACTGATAAGGATGGCGTCCCCGATGTCACTGACCGATGCCCGGAAGTGCCAGGCGTAATAACCATGATGGGCTGCCCTGACCGCGACAGCGATGGCGTGACGGATGCCGAGGACAAATGCCCCGATGTGACGGGCCTGATGACCATGATGGGCTGTCCCGACCGCGACCGCGACGGCGTCACTGACGCTGAGGATATCTGTCCCGATGTGGCGGGTTTGGCCGCCATGATGGGCTGCCCGGACACTGATGCGGACGGCGTCACTGATGCTTCAGACAAATGCCCGACCGTAGCTGGCCTGGCTGCCTTCGCGGGTTGCCCGGACACCGATGCGGATGGCATCACTGATGCCGACGACAAGTGTCCGCGCGAGGCTGGCCCCGCTGCCAATCAGGGATGTCCAGTTCGTGACCGTGACGGCGACGGCATAGCCGACAAAGACGATGTATGCCCGGACAAAAAAGGCGATGCTGCGCACTATGGCTGCCCGGACACGGATGGCGATGGCGTGTACGATAATGATGACCGCTGCATCACCGCCGCTGGTCCGGCCAGCAATCGCGGCTGCCCGGAGATCAAAAAAGAAGACCGGGCAAAGGTGGAATTGGCGGTGAAAGCCGTGCAGTTCGAGTCGGGCAAGGCCGTACTGCTGAAACAGTCTTTCAAGGTGTTGGACGACGTAGTTACAGTGCTTAAGGCTTATCCCTACTACAGCCTCGACCTGCGTGGCCATACGGACAGCCAGGGCGAAGCAAAGATGAATCACGACCTGTCGCACGCACGGGCCAAGACCTGTTACGACTATTTGGTGTCCAAGGGAGTACCAGCCAGCCGCTTGACCTCGGAAGGCTTCGGCGAGACCAAGCCAATCGCGGACAACATGAATGCGGCGGGTCGGGCCAAGAACCGTCGGGTAGAGTTTGATCTGATTGTAAAGTAGTAGACTTGTTGCGCTGAATTTTATAGAGTTTGTAGTATTGTTTTGTCATTCAGAACCGTAGGTGAAGAATCCGAGGCCGAAGGCTTAAACTTGTTATCTCGGTCTTCGGCCTCGGATTCCACGCCTTACGGCTCTGAATGACAAGAGGCCCAAGTGGACAAGTGGGTGATTGTCAATGCCACAACAAGTATAGTAAGTTTGGTCTATCTGGGTGGAGGTCTTGGTCGCTATATTTGCTTGACAACAAAAACGGTGGAATAGGTACCCAAGCGTTGGGTACTCGTTCCACCGTTTACATTTACAACTATAACAAGACTACGGACATCAGCAAAACCATCTTCACTGACTAATCAACCGATTAACCAGTCAACTCAATCAACTAATTACCGAATCAATTGCCGCGCCGTCTCCACTGCGGCGTCGCTGGGCGGGTTGCCGCTGAGCATGACTGCGATGCTACGCACCCGTTCATCGGGATTGAGCAGCCGGATATTGGTTACCGTCCGGTTGTCGGCCACTTTTTTATAGACGAAATAATGTTTGTCGGCACGGGCAGCAATCTGGGGGGTGTGGGTGATGCTCACCACTTGGTGGCGCTCGCTCAACTCTTTGAGTATCAATCCCATTTTGAGCGATACATCGCCGCTGATGCCAGAATCTATTTCGTCGAAAATAAGGGTTGGTAGCGGAATGGCGTCGGCCACGAGGCTTTTGGTGCAAAGGGTGAGGCGCGAGAGCTCGCCGCCGGAGGCCACGTCCTTGATCGGTAGATAGCGGCTACCGACGTTGGATGCAAAGAGAAACTGGATGTCGTCCATCCCGGTGGGCGTGAGGCCAGCCGTCTCGCGGATGGCCACTTTTAGGCGGGCGTGAGGCATGGAGAGCTGCGCCAACATGGTGTGTACCCGAGCCTCGAAGTCGGCGGGGATGGCGGCGCGGCGCTCGCTGAGCGTGGCGGCAATAGCGCGGAGGTGTTTTTCCTGGGCCACCAGACTGCTCTCCAGCCGAATGATTTCGTCGCCAAGATCAGTAAACCCAGTCAGTTGTTGCTCCAGGTTTTCCTGCATCCGCAGCAGGTCGGCAACTTCGCTCACGCCGTGTTTCTTCTGTAATTTGTAGATCGTGTTCAGGCGTTCCTGCACTTCGCCGATGCGTTGCGGATCGTGTTCCGTCTGTTCGCTGATTCGTTCGCAATCTTTGGCAATGTCCTGTAGATCAATGACTACCGCATCGAGCCGTTCGCTCAAACTGCCTAAGACGGTTGAGAGTTTGCGGGTGCCGCCCATACTGCGGGCAATCTCTTGCAACTGGCTCACGAGGTTGATTTCGTTTTCCTGTAGATAGCCATAGGCCTGGCCGTACACGCGCTTGATGTCCTCGGCACTGCTGAGGCGGGTGAGGGCGGTTTCCAGTTGCGGCTGCTCGCCTTCCAGCAGTTCGGCCTTTTGTAGTTCGTCCAATTGAAACTGCAAAAATTCCATCTCTTTGGCCCCCGTGCTGCTGCGTTCGATCAGGTCGGCCAGGCGGCGGCGGTCGGCGGCAAACTGGCGGTAACCCTTTTGATAATCTTTAAGGATCAAGGTGTTATCGGCTAATGCATCGATCATCCGTAGTTGAAAATTCACATTGTGGATGTCCAGTACATCGAACTGCTGATGCAGATCGATCAAGGCCTCAGTGATGCGCTGTAACACTTGGTTATTCACCGGCGTATCATTTACGAAAGCCCGGCTTTTGCCAGCGGGGGAGAGTTCCCGGCGGATGACCACCTCCGTATCGTAGTCCAATTCCTGGTCAGTGAAAAATTCCTGCAAATCATAAGTGCCGACTTCAAAAAAAGCTTCCACAATGCACTTTTCCCGATCGTTGTAAAACACCTTGGAGTCGGCCCGTTCGCCCATCACCAACCCCAACGCGCCGAGCAGGATGGATTTGCCCGCGCCAGTTTCGCCAGTGATGATGGTGAGCCGCTCGGAAAAATTAATCTCGAGCTCGTCAATCAGCGCGTAGTTGCGGATATGGAGGCGTTTGAGCATGGATTGGTTAACTGGTTTACTGGTTGATTAGTTTATTGGTTCACTGGTGAATTTGGCAGATTAGGGGGAGGCGAGGCTGTAAAAAGGTGCAAAAATAGAAAAAGAACGGCTCTTATTTAAAATATTTTGTTGGCTCATGTTCCTAAGTTACTGAAACCGTTAGAGAATGATCAGTTTACCATAGCCTGCTTAACGAGCGGCAACCACGGAGTGGTGGAACATCAATAGCCCCCGATGCAATCGGGGGGAAAGATGGGGCAATCGCAAACAACCCCGGATGGGGTTAAACGTCTATACGTTGGCACAAATATTCAACCCCATCCGGGGTTGGCCCCTATTTTCCTTTTACCCCCGATTTCATCGGGGGATATTTGTATTCGACCCTTGCAGGGTCCACCTTACGATCAGATTTCAGTAAAAAAGGAATATGAGCCAATTTCAAATTCAAATAAAAATGCTGTTGGTCCCGAGGGGCCAACAGCGGGAAAAAACGCTTTTTATGAAAAACATCATCTTCGCAATACTTGCTATTGCCTTGCTCAACGGTTGCTCAACGGTTGCTCGAAAGTCATTGACATCAACCTCAACGATACCGCCCCCAAAATTGTCATCGAGGCAGAATTGGTGTCTGGCACACATGATTTTACAGTCAAAATCAAGAAATCCAGCGATTATTTCAATCCGAGTCAGCCTGTGACCATCGGCGATGCCACTGTTTTTTTGAAAGAAGGAACAAATGATACACTCCATTTGACAAATGACGGCAGCGGTATTTACACCCTCAAAAATTTCACCGCGACGGAAAACACGTCCTATTTCCTGTCCGTCACCGCCGAGGGAAAAACCTATGAGGCGACCGATTTTTTGCCAAAAAATGTGCTTTTGGAAAGCCTGACGGCCAGTGTCCCGGAAAACAGCCCCTTTAATAATTCATCCGGCGCGGACTCGTTCGAGATAGTCCTGCATTTTCAGGACCCGCTTGCCGATGTCAATTTTTATCGCATCAGGTCGAGCGTCAATGGCGTCCTGCGTACGGAGGGCGAGAAACTTTTTGCGATAGACGACCACTTTTCGGCAGGTGTCTATTTCAATCTTCCGATTTTCTCCGATAGTTACGAACTGAACGACCAGGTTGACGTGGAACTCATTACGATAAGCCAAGCAATGTTCGACTATTTCAACACCCTTGGTTTGTTGGTGGGTGGCAGTGCCAGCGCGGCCCCGACGAACCCGACCAGCAATTGGTCGGGCGGTGCGCTGGGGTATTTTGGGGCGTTTTCGGTTTCAAAAAAGTCTATTTTGGTGAAGTAATCGGCTGCCTTTTTTGAGGGCTATTTTTTGGGCTATTGGAGCGGCAAACTGATGAAATTGGACGAGGCCACCTGGTCGGACAATTTCATTGGAAGTCGGAATGCAAAATGCGGGGCTTGCTTCCAGGATTGCCCTGCAAATGGGCAAAGTGGCGACGGTCGGTTTGGCATCGGCAATCGCCGCCCCGTGGATGACGATTGCGGGGTCTTTGTTAGCGAATTGGTAGCGGACTTCAAAAACTGGGCTGTGCACGACTGCTGGAGCAGTTACTTTGATTTCGAGCAGTGCCGTCACGCCCTGTGTGGTGCGCACCTGCTCCGGGAACTGACCAATTTGATCGAAAATGGCTCGAAATGGGCCATTCAGATGCATCAGTTC
>JAYUXG010000181.1:0-1841 GCA_043753125.1 Saprospirales bacterium
CATCCAGGGAAGTGGCCGGACCCAGTCGGTTGTTGGAGTAGTGGGCCAGGCGTTGGCCGTCCGCCTTGAATTTTTGCAGGGCATTGTCATGGCCGAGTACGTAGACATTGCCCAGGTTGTCGGTGGTGGCAAAGTTGGCGGACAGGGGCAGGGTTTGCAGCCAGATTAGGGTGTCAGGACTTTGGGCGGCGAGGCGAAGGGCTAAGAGAAGGCAAAAAATGGTGGTTGCAGATTTACAGACCGGTTTCCCACCATGGGCGTATTTATTCATCAGCTGTGGGTTGGATGTTTTTTTGTTTGCTGGGCAGCAGAAAATTTTTGCCAGTTATAACGATCTTACTACTAATCAGTGGGTATTTTCAACTGTCCGCAAAAAGCGGACAGTTGAAAATGCTATCATTCATACGTTTGGTTTTCAATTTTCAGTTGTACGAAAAAATCGAACAACTGACTTCCTTCCTTTTTTAATTTGCTTTTCAGATCATTCCAGTACTTACGGGGGCGGTCAGTGCCAGTGAGTGCTTCCACAACATCTACGATGGAAAAGTACCATTTCTGGTCTTCTTCGCTCCAAGTGCAGCGGATTTTTTTTGCCTCAAATAGTTGAACGGGAGTGTCTTCCCGCATGGTATATTGACTAAGGGTATGAATAAAGGTAACACCAAATGCTGCTAATCAGCCAGTATTCTCAATTACACAGCGATTCAAATCCAGGCTGATCGAGATTTTGTCGCATTAGATGCTACAAAATTACCACTTTATGGACTTTTTTGCCCATTTTCACAACTTTTAAAAAAGTCCAATCTATTTGAAGCAGCTTTCAACTTTTCCCACCATCTTTGCATTACCGTACCGATACGATAATACAAATCTTTTCTTCTCCTCTGCCCCATGCATACCCTCACCGCCCGCCTGCCCTACTCCGATGCCCTGCCCATGTACCGGCAGTTGAAAAGCGACATCCCTTCCTGCCTGTTCGAGTCGGCCTCGGTGGTAGACAAATCAAGCCGAATGTCGGTCATCGGCCTGGAGCCAACGCTGGAGGTAGTGGGCAAAGGGGAGTACCTTGCCCTCCGCCTGCTCCACCCGCGCGGGAGTGTTTTTTACGAATTCATTAAAACGGAATTCCAACTTTTTGTAGAAAGCGAAAGTCACGATACGCTGCGTTTGCACATTCCAAAATTGCCCTTTCACGGCGCGGAAGAAGACCGGCTGGACCGGCAAAATATTGTGCAGCCCCTGCGCCGGGTGTTGGCGGCATTTCATTCGACTGATAAGAACTTTATGGGCTTTTACGGTGCGCTGTCTTACCAGTTTGTCTATCAATTCGAGGATTTACGGCACCAAAAAGTTGGCGTAGAGCCGGACTTTCACCTGTTTCTGTTTGATAATATATTGATTTTCAATCACCTGACCCAAGATTTGAGTCTGTACGTCACCCGCCAGACCAAGCCGGAGGCAGAGGTTGATTTGGAAATAATACTACAACGGTGCCTGGCCACCCAGGCACTGCCACCACGGGAAAAGGACGCTTCAGAGGTGCTGCACATTGGCAAAATAGCCATCACGCCCGACGACGAGACCTTCAAAAAGCAGGTGGCCCAAGGGGTACGACTTTGCCACGAAGGCGAGCTGCTCGAGATCGTGTTGAGCCGCAAAATGACGACTACCTACTCCGGGGATTCCCTGGTGCTCTACGAACGTTACAAGTCCATCAACCCCTCCCCCTATTTGTTTTTCTTTGACTTCGGCGACGAAATCTTGCTGGGGGCCAGCCCTGAATTGATGCTGCGCTACGAAAATGGGCGGGCCACGTTGCGCCCGATCAGCGGTTCGGTGCG
>JAYUXG010000182.1:0-4723 GCA_043753125.1 Saprospirales bacterium
CGTACCATTGATAACCCATTTCCATGCCGCCCCGAATGTGGGCGATGGCGCACACAAAACCCCGGTCAAGCAGGCTTACCAAGTTGCGGTTGAACCCCGGATCGTAGGAAAAACCATAGGAGCCATAGCCGTACAGGTAGCAGGGCGCACTGCTATTGCGGGCCACGCCTTTTTTGTACGCCAAAGACACGGGGATTTTTACCCCGTCGCGGGCCGTGACCCACACAAACTCCGTCTGATAATTGTTCGCGTCGAAGCCACCCAGCACCGGCTGCACCTTGCGCACCGTTTTGGCCCGCGTTTCCAGGTCGTAGTCCACGGTATTAGCGGGCGTTTTCAGGGAAGAAAACACGTAGCGCAGAATCTTGGTGTCAAATTCGGGATTTTCTGCCAAATCCAGATCGTAGGTGGGTTCCCCCACTTCCAGGTAATGATTGCTGCGGTCGGCCCACCGCATAATGTGCAGTTGTTTTAGTCCGCCTTTGCGTTCCTGCGTGACCAAATAGTTTTTAAAAACGGTGAAGCCATCCAGCAGCACATCGGCGCGGTTGGGCAGCACATCTTTCCAGTTTTCACGCTGTGGGGCCGTTATCGGGGTGTCCATTAGGCGAAAATTGGGAGCGTCCCAGTTGGTTTTGATCAAAAACCGATCATTCCAATGGTCGAGGGTGTAGAAGAAATCTTTCTCCCGCGCACGAACCAACTGAAATTTTCCAGTTGGCTGGTCGGCCTGCAGATAGTGTACCTCCACCGTCTGGGTATAAGCGGAATTGATAAAAAAATACTGCTCGGATTTGGACTTTTGCAAATAGGCATACTGCGTCTCGTCCTTTTCATGGTACATCAGCACGTCTTTTTTATGGTCCATACCGATGACGTGCCGCCAAATCTTGTCGTTACGCAGCGTCACCTTGTCTTTGGTGTCGTAGAGAATGGTCTGGTTATCGTTGGCCCACTCCGCCGCACCCGCGTAGTCGAAGACATCGGGTAGCAACTGATTGGTCGTCAGGTTTTTAAAATAGAGTTGAAATAAGTTACGCCCCGTGTAATCCACGCCATAAGCCAGCAATCGGTTATCGGGACTCACGGTCAGGCCACCGAGCTGGCAGTAGGGCTTGCCTTTGGCCAATTCGTTCACATCCACCAATATTTCCTCCGGCGCGTCCAGGCTACCCTTTTTCCGGCCAATGATCGGGTATTCCTTACCCTGTTCGAAACGGGTATGGTACCAATAGCCATTTTTGAAAAACGGCACCGACTGGTCGTCCTCTTTGATGCGGGCCTTGAGCTCGTTGAACAATTGTTCGCGCAGCCCGGCCACTGGGGCCAACACGGAGTCGGCGTAGTGATTTTCGGCTTCCAGATAAGCGGTCACAGCGGGATTGTCGCGTTCCTGGAGCCAGTAATAATCGTCCACGCGCTTGTCGCCGTGGGCCGACACGAGCTCCTTAGGTTTCTTTTCGGCGCGTGGAGGGCCATATTGGTCGGGCTTGAAAATAGAGGGTTGCACGGTAGTCGTGGTGGCAGTGTTAGTATTAGTGTTAGAATTGGGGGAGGATGGAGAAGTGGATGGCTGGCAGGCAGACAGCGCGCAAAAAGCCAGGGCAATAATAGGAAGGTGTTTCATATTGTATTGTTTAAGCGGGCTAAATGTAAAGTAGTGTCAGGAAAAAAGGAAGAGTATTGGTGGAACAAACTGGAGTGCTACCTTTGCGGCCTATGACCACTACTATTTTTACCGACATCCTCATCGTCGGTGCCGGCCCCGCTGGTGTGACCGCCTCGCTCTTCCTTTCTAAAATGGGCATCCCCCACACCATCGTGGACGCCGCCGTATTTCCCCGCGACAAGGTCTGCGGCGACGGACTGGATCTAAAAGTTATTCGGGTACTGCATCACCTCGATCCGCAGATTACCACCGAGGAAATATTCAGCAGCGCGGAGGTCATCCCGTCGTGGGGCGCACGCATCATCACCCCCAATGGCCGCCCCAACGAGTTCCACCAGAAACCCTCAAAACCTGGCGAACCCATCCGCCCGGTATTGTGGACCTCCAAACGGCTGCACTTCGACTACTTTTTGGTCAAGAAAATAAACCCGCGCTACGCCGATTTCCGGCAGGGAACGAAGGTGGAAAAAGTGGAACGCATCGACGGCAGCTGGCGGGTGCAGGCCAAAACGCTGGCCGGGCAGGAACTGGAGTTCCACGCGCGGCTGCTCATCGGGGCTGATGGCGACCACTCGGTGGTGCTACGTGGGGTGGGCGGACGCCGCATCGAGCGAGAACACTACGCGGGTACGGTGCGCCAGTACTGGAAGGGCCTGACCGGGATGCACCCGGACAACCTGATCAATATCTATCTGCCGCCCGGGCTGCCAATGTCGTATTTCTACTTTTTCCCGCTGCCCAATGGCGAGGCGAACGTGGGCTACGGTATGGTGAGCTCCATGGCCTCGGAGGGCAAGCACAACCTGCGCCAGCTGATGCAGCACTTCATCAAGAATGATCCGGTGACGGCCCCTTATTTCGCCAATGGCGAACCTTTGGAGGAACCCATCGGTTGGGGCATCCCGATGGCCTCGCGGCGGCGGCGCAACTTTGGCGACGGCTACCTGCTCACGGGCGACGCGGCCTCGCTGGTCTGCCCCACCAGCGGCGAGGGCATTGGCACGGCCATGATGTCGGGCTTCGCGGCAGCACATTTCGCGCAACGCGCCCTGCAAGCGAAGCGGTTCGACGCAGAGTTCTTCAAGGACTACGACCACGCCGTGTATCGTCGCTTGGAAGGCGAGATCAAATCCTACCACCTGCTGATGCGCTACAAGCCGTGGCGTGCCTATGACTGGGGCCTGAACGTGATCGCGGCGAACCCTTTGATGCAGCGGCAGTTCAATAAACTGCACACGGGTTGGTTGAACACGGCCTACAATAAGCCTATTGAGGTGTAATTTCAATTGGCACATGCAACAGTTGTCCAAGCGCAATTTGTCTGAACCAGCACTGGCTTTGCTGGCTCTGCCGGAGAAAGTAATACAGTTCGGTACGGGCGTACTGCTACGCGGTCTTCCCGACTACCTCATCGACCAAGCCAATCGGCAGGGATATTTCAACGGACGGGTAGTGGTCGTAAAAACCACGGCGATGGGCGATGCCAGGGCCTTTGAAAAACAGGACAATCTCTATACTGTCTGTATCAGAGGCATCGAAAATGGACACCCAGTGTCGGAAAACATTATTTCAACGGCCATTAGCCGGGTGCTATCGGCGCGTCAGCAATGGCCGGAAGTATTGGCCTGTGCTGCCAATCCACTGCTGGAAATCGTCATTTCCAACACGACAGAAGTGGGCATCCAGCCGGTGCAGGAAAATGTGCAACAACCAGAGCCTCCAGACTCTTTCCCGGGTAAGTTGCTGGCTTTGCTGCTGGCCCGCTATCACGCCTTTCGCGGGGATTCAACCAAGGGCTTGGTGATAGTCCCCACGGAACTGATTACCCGCAACGGCGATGTGCTCCGCTCCATCGTCCTGGAGTTGGCCCATTGGAATAACCTGGAAGTAGAGATTATCGAGTGGATCGAAAATAACTGCACGTTTTGCAATTCGCTGGTCGACCGGATCGTACCCGGCCAACCCGCTGCCACCCAGATGGCTGCTTTACAGGCCGCACTCGGTTATAGCGACGGCTTGCTCCTCGTAGCAGAGCCTTACCATTTGTGGGCCATAGAGGGCGATGAGAAGGCGGCTGCCGTACTGTCTTTCCAACTGGCAGCTCCGGAAGCCGTCGTTGTGGTGCCGGATATTGATCGTTTTCGCGAGCGCAAGCTCCGCCTGCTCAACGGTACGCACACGCTCGCCTGCGGATTGGCGCATCTGGCTGGCTTCACTACCGTCAGTACCGCTATGGAAGATCCGGCCATGTCTGCATTCATCGAGTATCTTTTACTACGGGAAATCGCTCCAGCCATTCCGTATGTCTTGCCGCCTGGCGATGCGGATCAATTTGGTCGCCAAGTACTGGAGCGTTTTCGCAATCCGTTCGTCGAACATCGCTGGCTAAATATTACCGTCCAGTATTCGGCAAAAATGCGGCTGCGTACCATTCCCGTACTTTTGGAGCATTACCGAAAAAGCAACCACGTCCCGGTCTGTTTTGCCTTGGGGTTTGCAGCGTTTTTATGCTTTTACCGCCAACATACACATCCGATTCAGGACGATCGGGCGGCATATTTTATAGAAAAATGGCAAACGCATACGCCGGAAGACCTCGTTTGGGAAGTGGTGGCGGATACAAATTTATGGGGCCATGACCTGAGTCAGTTGCCGGGTTTTGCAGCGCAGGTCCAACGGTTTGTAACTGACATCTTGGAACAGGGGTCCCATCCGGTCATCCACATCCTAAAAACAATGCTCTAAAACCCTTCACGGAGTTTTAAAAACGGCCTTGGCTGCGTTCCTAACTAAGGGTGCATTTCAAACTGTCGCACCCATTTAAACCTTGTAGGTTTCAAAAACCTACGAGGTTTAGGGCAAGGCGAAGATTTGAAATGCGTTTCTAACTAATAATTTTTAGTAGTACATTATCCTATTGGAGCAATCATAAAGTCCACGTTCTACCGTTAGCACCAAGTTCTCGTACTACGCATTCTTTTAGGCTCAGTCACCTCTTCCACCAGTAAAAAATTCAACCGATTATGAAAAATCTACTGTTCCCATTGTTTTTGG
>JAYUXG010000183.1:0-1837 GCA_043753125.1 Saprospirales bacterium
GCGGCGAACGCAGGTGCCGTGGTGGCGGTGTTCCGGCAGTATTACTGGCAATATAATGTGGGTTATTATGCCCTCCATTTTTTCAATAGTACCGATAGCGGGGCCTCTTTTGTGCGCCAGTACCGCTACGAATACAACCACTGGTATGATACGTATGGCTATGTACCCGTGCAGACCACTTTTTCCCGACTGTATGCTTTGGGCGATTCGAGTTTTGCGTTGGGTGCGCGTACGTGCGATCATGGCTGCCGCTCTGCCGATTTGGTTTCTACTGATCAGGGACAGCATTGGGCTTACCAATTCCTGGGAAGTAGTTATCAGTATTTCTTGCCCCATTTTGCATCCCAAGCCGACACCGTTGCGATCTTCGATTTTGATTCTTTGCGGCTGGTAGCTGCCTCCAATTTTCAGCGCATAACCTCCAGCAAAATTGTCCCTACGTTTCAAGGTGAGGCCGCTGGCCTGGTTTGGACCAACGACCGCATTACGGTGGCTTTTCAAAATGGCCGCTATGCCTACACCGATAATCTAGGCCAAAGTTGGACGACAGACAGCCTACCCCTGGCAGGTATCAATGATTTTTTTTACTACGAAAACCATTATTACTGGTGTACCAATTCCGGTTTCTATCGCTCCCCCACTGTTGGGCCAGCGGTACTGGAAACGATGTACACCCGCTCTGGGCCGTTAGGAGATATTTATAAAGCCCGACGCGGCAGCAATGGCTGGTATTTGTTGGCCAAGACCCTATTACTGTGGTTGCCCGATGGCTCCAACGCTGCGCTGCCAGTAGCTACCGAGGGAATGGCCTTGGCAGACGGAACGTTGGATTGTTTGCCGGGCCGCCTGATGTTCCGGAATGAGGATGGCTTGTGGTGGAAATCGCCGGATGGGAACACTTGGAGCGTCTATGAGAACGAGACGGCGTATGCGCAGCATTTTCAGGAATATTACGTGGGCGATACGTTTTGCCTGGCCCAGGCAAGACCGTCGGATTACCAGTCAGCCCTTTACCGTTCGGTGGATGAAGGGGAAACCTGGTCGCTCGCTTTAGACCATTACGGAGATGATTTTGTAAAGAATACGCTTGACAACCGCGTCTATGTCGGCAGGCTTTTTACCAGCGATGGCGGTTTGCACTGGGATATGCTGGCTGGTTTCCACTATCCTACTGCCGCGCTGGGCGATACCCTGGTCGCCAACCCCGGAAAGATTAGTTTTGACCACGGACAAAACTGGCAGAATCTCGTTTTGCCAGCCCCAGGTGCTGCTTATGCCAGCTATTATGTCTATCCTTTGTCAGGCCGTACCTTGTATGCTTTCCCGACCGGATCGCTACCCGTCTATCGTTCCATTGATTTTGGCAGCACCTGGGAAGAGATCGGCACAGGCGAGGCTTTAAACAATTTGGTAGGGGTAGCCGGAGTAAGTTATCTCGTGGGCCGGAATACCTACTTACAAGAGGGCAGAACGCTCACCCTTTTTCCCGTTTCGGACCAGCGTTATTTTACGCTAAGGCACACGCCTTTCAGCAAAATCTTACTGCTGCCTGGTCAATACCCCCGCCTGGACTTTGGCCGCCTTGTGCAAAAAGACAGCACCGTGTATGTCGCCCGCCAACGCGGGGTCTGGCGCATTTCGAACTGTTATACAGAACACCCCTTCCCCACGCCGCTACGCGATACGGCTATCTGTCAGGGCAATGCCGTATTGTTCCACGGCGACACTTTGCGCACGCCCGGCACCTACACACGGCAAATACCCGGCCTGACGACGCTTTGTGACTCGGTGGACGTACTGCGACTACAGGTCAACCTGATTCAAAAGAGTTGGTCCA
>JAYUXG010000184.1:0-1837 GCA_043753125.1 Saprospirales bacterium
CTTGGCGTTGGGGCTTTGCTCCGCCCAGATGATTTTGCCAGTGGCGGCATTGACGGCATATAGGTTGCCGCTGCCCGTGGAAGTGCCATAAGCGATGCCCTCGAAACAGGTGAGGGTTTTAATAGCCCCCCAGACCTTTTCGTGGTACCAGACGGTCTGCCCGGTATTCTTGTCCAAACCCCACATCCCGTGGTCGTTGCCCGTAGCGAGGAGGAGGTTGTCATGGAGGGCGAGGCATGAACTCTGGTTGAACTCCTCCGTTGGGCGTTTCCAAAGGGTTTGGCCGGTGAGCAGATCCACGCAACAAATGGAGTGGCGCAGGGAGAGATACAAGCGATTCCCCTCAATGACTGGCTGCCCGGAATACACTGCCCATTCATCCTCGAAGTCCTCGCGCATCCACTCGAACTGCCTGGTGCGCATATTCCAGGCGTAGAGGTTGACCAAGTTGTAACGGCCTTCATGGGAGGTAGCTTGGTTGTCGCGTAGACTGTTGTCGCGGATGATGAGTATGGAGTCGCCTTGAGGGTTGACCCAGAGGGTGGGGGGATCAATATTGAGATAAAAACTATCTTTGGCTTGGATAGTAATTACAGTATCCCATTGGCCGGATAAATAATGGGTACGCAAGAGCGTAGAAGTATGGGTCTTGGGCGGTGCACCTTGAAAAGTTACTTGGTATAGAAAACCATTGATGTAGGTAGAGAAAATCTCAGCATAATTAGGTCTGAAATTGGTAGACCAATTAGCCATACCTGTTTGTGCGTCAATACAATAGGCTTCATGCCACTTTGTCAAAAGAATCTTTGAACCTACCACATGTACTTGCCGGGAGGAGATTGCATCTGTACCCTTGATAGTAGGACTAAACGACCATTTTAAATTTCCATTTTGGGTATCGCGGGCTTGGATGAATGCCGATGGGCTATAGAAATTAGTACTAAATACTATATTTACATTGGATAGTATGTGGGGAATACTGAAATGTTCACTGGTATCAGGTACAGCAGGTACGCACCAAACGATTTTCAATTTAGGCTCGGGGGTAGGAGGAGAATTGCTGGGCGTGACCAATTCCTTTTTACAGGATATGAAGCCCAAAATAAGAAAAAAAAGCATATTTCGCATGATTTTCAAAAATAAAAGCGGGCAGGATTTTTCCTGCCCGCAGGATGAGAATAAACTATTGCTCTAATGTTTTGAACCATTTCTCAGTAATATCACCATTATATAAGCTCAATAACGCAATCTTCAACTGCGAATCATTCCGCATCTGGAAGTGATTAGAGCCTTTCATGGGCTCACCCACAGCGTTTACTCCCGGCCAAGTCTTGGCCGATTCCGCCAGCACCACCCCGTCGGAGGGTTTTACCATCAGCACGGTGTTGGGGTACCAAGTACCCTGCGCTATCCCGCATTGGGTCTGCGTCATGGTATAAGAGTCCAGGTGGGAGGGCCCGCCATTGCAGTAGCCGGTGCCGTTGTTGGTGCGTTTTCCTGAAAAGAAAGGGGAGACAACGACCCATGTAGCCGTTGCCTCCCCATAACATAATACCAGACTACGGTTTCGGCAGTTCAATACACATCAAATAATGATAATCCGCGATGTACAGCACTCGTCGCTCCGGGTCGATCACCACGCCCGAATTTCCCCAACTGGTACCCTTGGTCTTGCCCTTACGATTGGGGCTTTGCTCGGCCCAGATGATCTGCCCGGTAGCGGCATTGACGGCATAGAGATTGCCGCTGCCCGTGGACGTGCCATAGGCGATACCGTCGAAGCAAGTAATATTAACGATGGCACCATATACCTTGTCGTTATACCAAACGGTCTGCC
>JAYUXG010000185.1:0-1836 GCA_043753125.1 Saprospirales bacterium
GTATCACCTTTGCTGAACGCGGGCCTGCAAATTACGACTGGCGGGCTGGGCGGCTTCTTGCTGAGCATCCTGCTCGATACATCGTACACGATTCACCACACCATGATGGGGTGGTTAGCATTGATTTACCTGATCCTGATCGGGTCCGCGTTGGCCTTTACCCTGTATATGTTTGTCCTGAAACACCTCAACGCGACAGTCTCCTCGCTCTACGCTTATATCAATCCCACAGTGGCCATCTTGCTGGGCTGGCTTTTTCTCGAAGAAAAACTGACCATTTGGGAGTTGCTGGGCATGGCCCTCACCATCGCTGGAATATGGTTGGTGAACACTGGAGGGCAGAAGGCCAGCAATAGCGAAGCGAAACCAGTCAATTGACCAGTTTCGCTTCGTTGTATTTGCCCATAAAAATGCAGGCTGTTTTAGGCTTTTTCCGGCACCACCTCGAAAGGTACTTCCACCACCACTTCGGGGTGAAAACGCACGTTCGCGGTGTAATTGCCGAGCTCCTTGACTTCCTCCGGCATCTCGATGATGCGCTTGTCAGCTTCCACACCGAATTCGCGCAGGGCGACCGCGATGTTTTGTGCTGTCACGGAGCCGAACAGGCGGCCGCTTTCTCCGGCTTTCGCGCTGATCTTAAGGGTCTTGCCCTGAATCTTGGCCGCCGTTTCGCGGAGTGCAGCGATGCTGGCCGCTTCTTTTTTGGCACCTTGTTTTTTCAAACCTTCCAGCCGGGCCATGTTGGTTTTGTTGGCCACGATGGCCAGGCCATTGGGGATCAGGTAGTTGCGCCCGTAGCCGTCCTTTACTTTGACGACATCGTGCTTGGTCCCTACCTTTTCAATATGATCGAGCAGAATGATATTCATTGCTGAAGAAATGGTAAAATGAAAAAATAAAAAAGGGCAATAAGCAAAAGGCAATAAGCAAAAGGCAATTTTGCAAGTTGCTTATTGCCTGTTGTTTTTCATTGCCTTTTTATTTCATGAGGTCGGCAATGAACGGCAGCATACCCAAATGGCGGGCCCGCTTCACAGCGGTGGCCACGCGGCGCTGGTATTTCAGGCTGTTGCCAGTAATACGGCGCGGCAACAGTTTGCCCTGTTCGTTGATGAATTGAAGGAGAAAATCCGCGTCTTTGTAGTCAATATACTTGATGCCAAACTTGCGGAAACGGCAGTATTTTTTGCGACGCAGCCCGATTTTCGGGTTGCTGAGAAACTTTACGTCTTCTCTGGTAGCAGCCATAGCGAGTGGTGGGTGAGAGTGTGAGTGGGTTGGATGGATTTAGTTGGCATCTAGGTCAACGACCTGGGGGACGGGTGCTTGCTCGGCAGCCAACACCGCCGCGGCGGCATCTTCGTCGCGCTTCTTCTTGCCGCCGATCAGTCCGTTGCGTTTGTCGTCGTTGTACTTGATGCCGTACTTGTCGAGCTTCACGGTCAGGAAGCGCAGCAAACGCTCGTTCCGCTTTAGGCCCAGCTCAAACTTGGTCAACCAGTCGGCGACCTCACAGCCAAACTCCACGGCATAATAAACGCCCGAAGAACGCCGGTTGATAGGGTAGGCCAATTGTCGGAGGCCCATGGTATCCACCGCGACGATCGTGGCTCCATAGCCCGTCAGCTCGCGCTGGATTTGTTCCGCTGTCGATTTGACTTCCTCGCCCGACAGCACCGGATCTACGAGAAAGGTGACTTCGTAATGTCTCATTATCAGTCAGTTGTAAAAAAATAAGGTGTAAATTTTGAAAAACGGCTGCAAAAGTAAGTAATCTGGTCGAAATAGCCAAGCAAATAAAAATTTTGTGGCCGTACCGGCGGGTTTAGCCGC
>JAYUXG010000186.1:0-1834 GCA_043753125.1 Saprospirales bacterium
CAAGGGATCATAAAAACGACGGTGCGGCTCAATGAATGCAAGGCCAAAATCTTTGACATTACCATCAATCCCGGCAAGGTGCGCCAGACCGGCAAAGGAAAGTCCAGCCAGGTGGCCCGCAAGGTGCAGCCCAACGAGGTGTTCGATGAAATACTGCGCTTTGCCCGCGAGCAGTACGAAGTCAACCCGTGCTACGGTCGGCAGCCCAAGGTGGAAGTGGACTACCAAAAGACCAAAAACAACACGCTGGAGTTCAGCGTCACCGATCTCTGCCGGGTGGTGCTGACCGATGAGAAGAAGTCCCTGTGGTGCGATCTGTTGACCAAAATCGGCTACCCCTGCGACGACGTGCGCCGCGAACGCCTGGTGTTCCATTTCACCTACATTCCGACCAACACGGGCTACCAGCTACAGTGCCGACTGGATGGACTGTTCGGGTCGGGGGCCTACAAACCGCGCGTGAGCGGCTACATGGACATGGAACCCGATTTTGACGACTACCTCACTACTTACGTAAACGGCTTTCAAGAGCGGCTGGCCAAACGGCTGCAAACCAAACCATGAACCCGACTAAGAAAAGCATTCGCGACCTGCTCGCCGAAGGCCAGCTCCGCGAAGCCGCCCAGGCTACGCTGGTCTACGCCGAGTACTGTGGATTGCCCGAGGCAGTTAATAATCTCACGGTGCTGTCCGGTACGCTGGAGGAACATCGCCGCCAGTGGAACACCGGGCAGATCTCTTACGAGGAGTTTGCCCGCGCCCACGCCCGTCTGGCCCAGGGACTGGCCGATTGGCTGGACCGGCTACCCGACCAACCCGTGGCGGCCAGTGGCCGCAAGCGTCGGTTGGTGGAAGAAACGGTGTTCAAACGCCGCATTTTTTACCTGCTGATTGCTTCCAAAGTCGTGGTGCTGCTCTGGTTGCGGTATATGTGGAACACGGGCGGCTTCACCAATGAGCAGGCCCTGGCAACGGTGAGCTTGCTGGTACCAGCGTTTGCCGCTTATTTTTCGGTGATTTTAACCGATTATCTGCGGGCGCATCGCACTGGAGAATTAGCAGGGCGTAAATTCGTGGCCGGGCCGTTGGTGGCGTTCGGCTGGTGGTTATTTCCGATATATGTAACCGTACTGATCTGGTTTATTAACCAAAAAGTGGTGGGTGAGCTGTCGTTTACCCAGATGAACCTTGGACTGGGTTTGGCGGAGAGTGTGCTGGGAGGCTACGTTGGGCAGATTGTAATGGCGTTTTTTAAAAAGGTGGAGTGAGCTCTTCCACTGCCACAAACCCAAACTGCTCCACATCAAATAAACCCAGATCGGTCATCTTCAAAGCCGGAATGACGGGCAAGGCCAAAAAGGATAGGGCCATGAATGGTGCGCGCAGGGTGCAACCCAACGTGTTTTTCGTCCAGGCGTCTACTTGCGCGTAGGTCTGCGCCAGCGTGTAACCGTCTAACTGACTCATTAGTCCGGCAATGGGCAGGGCCAGGGTTTGGGTAGTTCCATTACCATCCGTGGCACTGATGCCGCCCTGCATGGCAATCACAGCATTGACCGCGTTGCAAAGAGCCGCGTCGTCGGTACCCACGGCAACGATGTTGTGCGAATCGTGGGCGACGCTGGAAGCCAGGGCACCTTGCCGTAGCCCTACGCCGCGTACGAAACCAACCGCTGGCTTGGCATCGGGTATGTAGCGGTTGACTACCGCTATTTTTAGCAAGTCCAGAGTGGGATCGGGGTGGAGCAAGCCTTCGCGGATGGGCGCGTTTTCCCAATCGGCCTGGGTGACGATCTCGCCGTCCAGTACCCGAATGACGCGCACCCGGCCTTGG
>JAYUXG010000187.1:0-11317 GCA_043753125.1 Saprospirales bacterium
CGATTTATTCAGATCGCATCCCCACAATCCGTAAAAGTCGCATGACTTAAATCGGGAAAGGGGAAATCTATTCTTTACTAGTATTCATGCAACAAAGCCGCCAACTAGAACAACTTTTTTGAACACCTTCTGCAAACCAAATTTATCATAAAAATATGATAGTCAATTAAATAGGAAGAATTTTAACTTCTACAACTTAAGGAGAACGGACAAGAGCAGGAAGCGCAACGGACGTTGGAGGAACTGGTTTTAGGATTGCAGGCCTATCGCCGCCTGGATATCACGGCCAACTGCCTGGCCCGCAACAGGTATCGGGAGATCACCAACGGTTTCGAAACGGGTGCCCAGTGCGAAGGCGATCCCTGCCTTTGCAGCGGCAGGTACAAGGGTACGGGCCAGTGGCACTTTGATGTAGGATGCGATGCTGTCTGCGGCACTTATTATACACCCCAAACCGATGGCTATTCCGGTTTTTTTCTGCGGGAAGATGCCACGCAGGCATTGGCGGATGTGCTTCACGATTCCAGCGATGGCAAATGGAATATCGACTTAGTGGGCGGCAATGGTTATTCCACCTCGCTTAGCCCACCCTGCGTTATCCCTTTTAGTCAACCTTGTTGTCTAGTGCACCGGCAGGGCTTTATGAGCCAGGACGGGGTGTTTGCGCTAATGATCGGCTTGACTATGATCAAACGTTTTATCCCCCCCTATGCCAAAGTGACTACCTGCGAAGGACAGGATTTCTATCCGCTCGACATGGCTATAAAAATTGCCAGCAACATGACTAATCGGATTGATAACGAATATCTCAGCCGCATCTCCTGGCCGGGCAGTAATATTTGCTGTGATGAAGAAGTGTTTATAAGCGGGGAAGCAGGCGGACATCTGGATTGGACCATGCATGGCCTTAAAAAAGTATGCACCTACATCGATGGTGTGGAGCGGCATTCCGATATTTGGGAGGGGGTCCTCTGGGGAGGTTTTGCCGCTCAAAGTGCTGGCTTTTGGTGGGGTGATAACGCTCGCCACTATGTTCGTCTGAAAGCATTGGGCTGGGACATGGGTGGTGCCGGCAATGGCGGTAACTACATGGCCGCCATGGACGACAAGAACCTTGAGATCATGCGCTTTGTTAACAACCTACTTTATCCCGCTCCGCCCAATATGGGTATAGACAAAGAATATTTCAAAAAAATGCTTTGTTCTGCTCCATGTGGCGGGCCTTGTCGGAAAAGGAGGGACTATCCGGATAGCAACGAATGGCCACAGTATGAATGTGCCAACGATCCGAATTGGCCTGGACAACGATGGGAACACCATGGCGTTGGTAAATCGGATGCCAACCGTCAGTTCAACGGCTTGGATTTCATGGCTCTTTACAACTTCTATCTGTTGTATTTTCCAGAGGAGCGGACGGCCTATTTCAACCCGGATCGGCCAGGGGGTAATATAACCTTGGGTAGTGGCAGCATCGACGGCCCTGCCGCGCTCTGCCCAGATGACGATCCAAATAATTTAGGGGATATGGGACAATATAACTTGCCCTATCCTCAGCCTAGTGCTGTGCAGGACCTTATATGGACGACCAGTGCCAACCTTACAGTAACTAGTACCCATGGATTATCAGCCCATGTGCAAGCAAACTCTGTGATCTATACCCCTGCATTCATTCAAGCCACTTTTAAAGAGAAACATGAAATAGCGCAAAATTATGATGGAAGCCCTCATTACTGGACGCGCGGAATAAGTGGGCCTCTCATACACCATTATGGCAATCTTGCCGATGTCTGCGAGATGGCCTATCGCAAGCCTATTTATTCCGCAACGCCCCAATACGAGATCACCGCAGAACTAAATCACTGTCAAGGCATTTACGAGTTTCATGCCATCTCCACTTCTCCGGATCTACCTGGTTCCACTTACACCTGGAGCATAGAAATGCACCCTGCGGTAGGGACAATCAGCACCGTAGGTCTTACGGGGAAGGACCCGCACGTAGAGCAATGGCAGTGGCTGCCCGAGCAAAGCGGTTACTTGATCATCAAACTTGCCGTGACTACCCCTTGTGGTAATACAGAAGCCACCGCGTTTGGCATAACCTACGAGTGTAAGCCAGAACACCAACTCACCGTAAAACCCAATCCCTCTCCCCCTAGCAAGGATCGCCCGGTGGAGATCAGCATTGACGAATGCAAAGACGAAGTGGGCAAAGACGGCCTACTGGTAAGTTTTATACCCGCTAAAACGAGTGAGGCCTACAAGTCAGATCGGATCTACCGCAACTGCCAATCCATCAGCATTGCTGATCTACCGGCGGGAGACTACATTGTGCAGGTCGCCCTGCCGGACAAGACTATGCTCACTACCACACTGGTCGTCAGCGGAAAGTAAATCGCTTAAACCCGCCAAAGTGCAAGGCAGGGTTCCAACCATATCCACCTACTTCCTCACCTATCACTATTATGCCATATAAAAACCTGTTTTTTGTAGGCTTATTCGCCAGCATTGCCCTCACCGCTTCCAAGTCTTGGGGGCCGGGCGAAGTACTCGTCAGCTCCCCGTGGCTCAAAGTCGAGACCTGGGACGACTTTGACGCAGATGGCACCTTTATAATGGATACCATTGCTTGTAAACAGGACAATCATTGGATATTCCTGGAAGGCGGAAAGCTGTTGATCACCGAACACCTGCTCAAATGTGAGCCGGAGCTGCCCTTTTTAGATACCATTCGCGGGCAATGGGCTTTGGAGAACAATGAGCAGCGGCTCAAAATCTCTTTTGCGGGCGGCGAAGAGGGATTTAGTATGAACGTCAGGTACATTATGGAAAACGAGGCCGCCTTCCTCTTTTCCGGCAGCGAAAACGCCAATGACCCAGTGGTACGCCAGCGCATCATCCTGCGGCGGTAGCGGCACCGTTTTATCTAAAAAAATTAAAAGAGGCAAGGAACAAAATTTGCTCCTTGCCTCTTTTCATCGTTCATCACTTCACCCTTCCGTCTCCGCCGTCAGCACATCCACCAGCGTCTTCAGTGCAATAAAGATTGGTTCGCGGCCCTCTTTGGTGATGAGCACTTCGTCTTCCTCCTCTTCTTCCAGTACGGCTTCTTCGGCGAACGCCAACAGGTCTTCCTGGTCGGTACCATCGAAAAAAGCATCCAGCCGGTCGCGGAAATCCTGGGCCGCGCTGCTCTCCAATAGGGCATAATTGGCTTCCTCGGCTTGCCCGATCTCCTCTTCCGACACAGCACCGAGTGGCCCATTCACTTGCTCATTGGCACTCCAGGCGATGAGGGCGAGATATTGCAGATACCCCTTTTCGTCCTCACTCAACAGTTCAAACTGCTCACTGAACAACCAGGCCACCACTACGGGCTGGGCCTCCGCAAAAGCAGTCATGCGTTTTTCATACTGTTCATCGGCGTAGGATTCCAACTGCTCGATGACTTGGTCTATCACCTCTTCGGAGACAAATTTCATAGCGTAAGTATTTGAAAATCAAATGTTTTTTGAAAAAAGTCGACAAAAGTACGCTAATTGGACCGCTCCGCAAAATTAAACCTATGTTACCTTAAGCAGAATTGGTCGTCAAATAACGACCTTTGTGGTACTCATCCCGCCGATCGTTATTCCATTTTCTGTCCATGCTGCCGCGTCTGCGCCCGCCGCCCTGCTATTCACATTCCGGCAACCAATTTTGTTTTTGCTATGCTCCGTGTAGCTTTGCTCGATATGTACAATGGCGAAACCAATCGTGGGATCCCAATGCTGCACCACATCCTGGGGCAGTACGCCGATGCGTTGGTGTATGACCACTTCGATGTGCGCGCCAAGAATGAGGTGCCGAACACCTCTTACGATATTTATCTATTCTCTGGCGGTCCTGGCGATCCACTGCTCAATGATGGGCCTTGGTACGCGCCTTTTCATGCCTTGATCCAAGACTTATGGGACTGGAACAGTAGCCAGGAAGAGGTAAAAAAACAATGTTTTTTTATCTGCCATTCCTTTCAGATGGTCTGTCACCATTTTGGCCTGGGCACGGTGACGGAGCGTTACAAAATGTCGTTTGGCACTTACCCGGTGCACAAAACGCATTGGGGGAAGGAAGAGCCAACCTTTGAAGGGCTACCCGAGCCATTTTACATCGCCGATTTTCGCCGGTACCAAGTGGTACAGCCTCATCAGGAGCGCATCAAGTCGATGGGCGCACACATTCTTTGTTTGGAAAAACTGCGTCCGCACGTCCACTACGAGCGGGCGGTCATGGCCATGCGCTTCAGCCCGTGGATGGTCGGGACGCAATTTCACCCCGAAGCGAATCCGGAGGGCTTGCTCACCTACTTTTTGGAACCGGAACGCAAAAAGAGCATTGTGGACGAACACGGCGAGGCCCGCTACGAGCGCATGATCCACGATTTGACCAGCCCGGTAAAGATTCGGAAGACTTTTGATACGATCATCCCGTCTTTTTTGGAACACGCGATTGGGGAATTGATGCCAGCGTAGAAGGAAAGGGCAACTGACAAATTTGTAAAAAGGCAAAAGAAGGTAGTAAAATCATTGTGCCTGCTCAATTTACTCTCCTCCTTTATGGGGGAGTGGGAGGGGGCGTACGTTACGTTTGCCTTTTACAAATTGCCATTTGCCTAGTATCTTGCTACTCGTACCGCAACGACTCGATGGGATCAAGCCGGGCAGCCTTCAACGCCGGATAAAAACCCGATACCACGCCAACGATCATACAAAGCACGAAACCCAACAGCATCCATGCCCAGGGAATAAGGAAACTGCTGCCCATTAGCAGGGTCACCACGTTGCCGATCAGGATGCCGAGGAGGATGCCTACAATACCGCCAATCTGGCAAATGGTGATGGCTTCGATCAGAAATTGCATTAGAATACTGCGTCTAGTGGCCCCGAGGGCTTTGTAAATCCCGATCTCGCGGGTGCGCTCGGTCACGCTGACCAACATGATATTCATCAAACCAATAGCCGCCCCCAACAGGGTCATCAGGCCAATGGCGATGGTGGCCAAGCGTAAGCTGGTCGTGCTTTCCTTCAAAATGCCCACCAAACTGTCACTGGCAAAAATCTCGAAGTCATCATCTTCGCCGGGCCGTAGTCCGCGAATTTGGCGAAAAAGGCCCATTGCCTCGGACTGGGCGGCATTCATATCGATGGCGTTGTTGACGGAGATGGTCAGGTCATATTCCGTATCATCAGTGCCGTAACGGGCTTTTACGTTCTGTAAGGGAGCATACACTGACCGGTCAGTGGAGTTGCCCATAGACGAGCCTTTGGATTCCAGTACCCCAATGATGCGATAGCGGTCGTTGTTGACGATCACGATTTGATCGAGGGCTTTTTCCGGTTTGTTCTTAAACAGCAGTTTCACTATATCCTGACCAACGACCATTTTGGCCTGCCCGTCTTCGATTTCGGCTTTGGAAAAGCCTCGACCATAGGCAATGTCCATGCCCTTGCTTTCAAAATAGTTTTCGTTTACGCCCACAAAACCCACGTTGGGGTTCGTCTTGACATCGCCCATTTTCACCGTAGAAAGATTGTTGGCCCAGAACGACATGGACACCTTGGCGGGAAAATCGTAACGCTCTTTGAAGTCCATCGCTTGCTTGTAAGTGATCGCTTCCCCCGCTTTTTGACGGCGACCTTTTTGTCTGCTTTTCACCTCGCCCCATTTCCGTTCTATGCTAAACGAATTGGCCCCTAAGCCCGAAAAGTTGTCGTTGAGCGAGTAGGTGATCGCGTCGATGGCCGTGAGAATACCCACCAACGCCATAATGCCAAAGGCAATGATGAGTAGCGTGAGCACCGAGCGCAACATATTGGCGCGGATGTTCTGGAAGGCCATGCGGAGGATTTCTGAAAAGAGCATCTTCTCTACGGTGGACGGTGGACGATAGACGGCGGACGGTTTATCCGCTGTAGCGCATAGTGTGTAGGCGGCTGCGACCAAAAGTGCGGCACCAAAATACAATTGCCCGCCGATTTAGAGCAGCGGGCGATTTTTCTCGACGAAGCCTAGCGTATCTTACACTGCAGCCGCGTGACGTTCGCCAGTCGGGAGACTGGCGTTACTTGCGCAGGGCCAACAGCGCATCGTCGGCATCCAGCATATCCAGGTAAAATTTCTTGAAGGCCTGGAAATCGGCATGGTACACAAAACGTTGTTTCAGCGTTACCTCACGGCGGATCCGCAGACCAGTCGCGGTTTTTTCAAAAGTCAACGTATAGTCGCCGAAGGCATTGGAAATGCGTTGGTTCTGTGGCATCTCGGCCAACCGATAGCCCGGCGGCAAGGTTACATCCACCGTTTCGCGCACCGGAGCCAACTCGAAAAGGTCGTCCACATCCAAGTCGTTGTAGCGCTGGGCCGCAAACATGGCCTTTTGGGTTGGGGTGCTGAGCGGCAGTGGCAACGGCATAATATACAGATCGGAGACCTTGTCCAACTGGTTATAGGCAGTCATCTGGACCCGCGTCCGCAGTGGCTCGTTGATGCTGTCCAGATTGTCAAATTCGATGGTGCCGAGGTCGAGGTGGTTGAGGACGCCGCCGCCGAAGTACTCCGATATTTTTTTCCGGCGGTCCTCCTCGGTGGCCCGCATCAGGCCCTCCCGCCAGTTGCCCCCGGCGGCACCGTGGCGCACCGTTTGGGCATCCAGCGAAATATTGCCGTCGGCATCCACGATGGCTTGCGCGGTCACGTCCATGCGGGTGATAGCGGGGTCCATGGCATCGTTGGGCAGACGACGTAGTTCGGTCTCTCCCTCGCGAATGACCAAGCCCCAGGCATCCGAGTCCCCGGATGGCAACACGCCGTTGGGGAAGTAATCGGTGGTCAGGTCGGCGAAATGTAACTGCCCGTCCTTGGTTTGGTAGGCCACAATAGCGTGGTTGAACACATACAGCGTGGGGCGCGGCACTCGATTGCTGAACGTGTGGGTACTGACCAACGTGTACCAGGCAGGTATGCCCTGCTCGCGCAACAGCGTGATCATCAGGGTGGCCACATCCTTGCAGTCGCCGACCTTGCCGGAAAGGGTCGCGCCGGGTTTCTTGGGCACGTAGTTCGTGTTCAAAAATGGCACGAACGAGTAGTTGATGTCCTGCGTAATAAAGTTGTGCAACATCTGCACGACCTGGTCTTCATTCATGTTGGGGCGGAGCAAGGCCCGGGCTTGGTCGAGGACTTCGTAGTTGGGTTCAGTGCGGCAGTAAGTCTTGCGGTTGTACCACTGTACTACCCGGCTCCAATCGGGCGTACTGCCGATCATCAGCCAAGCGTAGCCATCCAGGTTGTTGGGGGCGGCCTCCTCGTTCTGGGTTCTGGGGATGTCGTGCCAGTCCCAGTTCAGGACTTTCCAATCGCCCGTGTCGCGGGTGGTGTGGTCGCTCTCGATGCGATTGCTGGCAAAATACAGTTCCTGGCTTTTGGGTGCCAGCAACTCAATCGTGGCATGGGCCACCGGAGCCTCCCACGAGGCGATGCCAAAGTGGAGGAATTGACCGGGTATTTCATCGGGCATAGAGCGGTCGGTGGAACCTTCTACCACGATCACATCGCCTGCGTGCAGATTTTTGAACACGGCTACCCCATAGCCACCCAAGTCGGGCGAGGTAATGGAGCCGTCTTTTTTAAGCACTTTGGCACTGGTGATTTGGCCAAGCAGCCGTAAGTCAGCCTCCGTCCACATTTTGGCTCCGGCTTCGTTGCGGATATGCACCACGATTTTGTTGACGGATTCCAACTTGTGTTCCTCCGCCAAGTAAGTGAGTTGCTGGCTGTACAGCGAAATCACCGCCTCCTCGTCTTTATACTGCGCCTCCCAGGAGCGGTCTTTCACGGCCGCATTGAGGTTCACCAACGAGAAGTAGCCCGTGTACTTCTTCTTGTTTTCCAGTTTTTCTATCTTATGGGCCACCGAGGAGTAGTCGCTGGGGCCACGGATTCCATCGGCCTGCCGATACCATTTCAGGGCCTCGGTCTCGTTTTTCTTTTCAATAAAGATATCGCCGATGAGCTCATAAATATCGTCGTCGTAAGGCTCGTCTTCCAGCATGGGCCGGAGAATGGCCAGGGCTTCGTCGCCACGTTCCTTTTCAAACAAGTAGTTCGCCTTTTGGAAGCGCATGGAAGTGGCGTAGGGCATGATGGCCAGCCCTTCGTCGTAGGTTTTCAGGACCTCGCTGATCCGCTCTTTGCGTTTGTAATAGACCAGGGTCGCCTCGTGGCCGCTCCAGTCAAAGGTGCTTTTTAGCCGCTTTTGCACTTTTTTGAAGTCCTTTTCCCGATCCTTGTCGGTCATCGGTTTGTATGATTCCGGCTTGTAGCTGTCGTCTTTTAAATACTGTTCCAATCGATCCTTCCATTTTGGATCACTGTGTTTTTCCAAGAAAGCACGCACGTAGTTTTTGATCTGCTCCTTGCGGCCTTTTTCTTTCAAAAGTCGCAGGTAGCGGTTGAGCGTTGACCAATTGGTCGGCGAGAGTTGCAGCATTCCTTGCAAAGCGACGAGGTAAGCGGCTTCCTCCTGCTCTTTATTGATCTTGCCCAAACGAATGGCGTGTTCCACAAACGTGGGCGCGGTGACGGTGTCCATTTCGCTCAGCAAGGCCTCCGCGCGTTCGCCTTTGTTATTGGCGGAGTAGAACTTGGCCAGCAAAAACTTGGTAAAAGCCGACCTTGGGGCCGCAGTGGCCTGGTGGGAAAAGTACTCTTCCCCTGCTTCGAGGGCCTTGCTTTTTTGAAAGGCCTTGGCCAGCAGGTATTGTTGCCAAAGAGTGGTCGGTGCCCCGTCGGCTTTTTTCTGGAAAAACTGTAGATATGGTTGTACCTCCACCTGCGTGGCCCAAACTTGGGAAACAGGCTTATAAGCGGCTGTGTAAGTGCTGGTTATGTCGGTAA
Organism: Saprospirales bacterium; assembly: GCA_043753125.1. Lineage (GTDB taxonomy): Bacteria > Bacteroidota > Bacteroidia > Chitinophagales > Saprospiraceae > M3007. Next base: position 8,932 of record JAYUXG010000187.1, read on the forward strand.
ACGGGCGACCGATCGTCGGTTCGGTGAGTCGCAGGGCAAAACCAGTCCCGGTCAGGGCACGACCAGAATCGCCTTGGTCGCCGTAATCGTCATCACTGCCGGAGCCATCGCTACGGCTGCCCCCGTCATTGTATTCCAGGTCCACCTGAGAGTCGTTCTTGTCTTCTGGAAACTCCGATATTTTTACTAATAAACGGTGCGTTCCGGCAGGCAATTCAAAGGTGACCATCTCGCCATCCCATTCGGTGGTAGAAGTAAGACGTGCTTGTGCAAAAAGCAGTTGGTCGTCCAGCCAAATCTTGATCGGCTCGCCCCGGGTGATGCGCAGGGTAGCTTGGCGAGCGGTTGGCACGGTCAAAAAGGTGTTGGCATAAAAAGTGGCCAATTGCCCCGCATCGGGCAGGTTTCGAAAATAAACTGGTCGGCCGGGTGCGACGAGGTTACGCTTCACCCAACGAAACGCTACGCCATACTCGTTTTTGAAATTCGCTTCCAGATCAAACGCGTTGGTCTCCACGGCGGTTGTCTCGGCAAAATTACTGCCGCCCACATTGGCAAACGGCCCGGTGACGACCCAGTTCCAGCGGGGCAGGGCAGCGTTGGCCAAGGCGTCGCTTTCGCTAAATTTGCGGTAGCGGAACAGCGTATCGGCCTGCTGCAAAGTGAACGGCAAGCGAACACTCTCCGGCAGGTTTTGTCGCAACGCCTCGGTGGGTTGGCCGGTGTACAGTGGCCCAAACAACCAGACGTAGTGTGCTGCCCAATGGGCAGTAAGCAATTGGTTGGCGTAGTGTTGGTAGTTTTCGTAGTCCTGCACCGTCTCGGCAAGGAAAATCAGGCCAGTGAGTGCGGACTCGCTTTTGGGGTTTTGCCGTATTTCGCCTTCAAAAGCCGCCCGTGCGGCCACGAAGTTGTTTTTCCGGATGTCATCCCAGCCGGAGGCTTGGGCAATAATTTGGTGGGCAAAAATCAGTAGGAAAAAGGGAAAGAAATAGAAACGTAAATATGACATGGTGGATAGAGGTTGAAGGATGGAAAGAACCACAAAAAATGCCAATAATTGTTCGCATGGTGCCGGTTTTTTAAATTAGCGCGATTGTTGTCCATTTTCAAACATCTTGCCAATGGGACTGTTTTATCCGGTAATCCTATCGGCGACCAAACCCGCCGTTGTTCTCACTTATCGGCGGGAAACCCGTCGTTACTAAAACGCAACCAACATGGCATTTACACTTCCCGAGCTCCCCTACGCCGCCGATGCCCTTGAACCCTATGTGGACGCGCAGACCATGCACATTCACCGCGAAAAACACCACGCTGCCTACGTGACCAACCTGAACAACGCCGTGCAGGGTACGGGAGACGAAGGCAAAAGTCTGGAGGAATTGCTGGCGAACATCTCTAAGCTGCCACCAGCAGTCCGCAATAATGGTGGTGGTCATTGGAATCACTCGCTGTTCTGGCAGATTCTGGCCCCCAACGCGGGTGGTGAACCTACCGGCGAACTGAGCACCCAGATCAACAAGGCTTTTGGCTCGTTCGACGAATTCAAAAAACAGTTCGCCCAAGCGGCCACGACCCGTTTCGGTTCTGGCTGGGCTTGGTTGTGCGTGGGCGATGATGGTGGGGTATTCGTCACCAGCACGCCCAATCAGGACAATCCGCTGATGGACGTAGCCGAGAGAAAAGGCCTTCCCATTCTTGGCCTCGACGTGTGGGAACACGCCTATTATTTGCATTACCAGAACCGCCGTCCCGACTACATCAATGCCTTTTGGAATGTAGTGAACTGGCCGGAAGTGGGTCGCCGGTACGAGCAGAAGTAAATTTAAATTTTTTGCGTATTTGATGACATGAGTATTCGATCAATTCCCTGGTTATCAAGGATTTTGATCGAATACTCAAATGCTCGTATCCGCAATAAATTCAGAATACAATATTCTGAACCTGCCTGCAGTTTTCACTGCGGCATCTGCGAATGAATCGCCTGTAAAAATTCCTGTTTGGTCAGTTCGTTCAGGAATTTGCCCGAATACTCTGCTGTGATAGTGCTGGCTCCGTGGTGTTCTACGCCACGGGCCTGTACGCACATATGCTTGGCATCAATGTACACGGCCACGTTGTCGGTACGCATGGCCCGCTTCAGTTCTTCCGCAATCTGCATGGTCAGCCGCTCCTGCACCTGCGGACGGCGGGCATAATAATCGGCGATACGGTTTAGTTTGGAGAGGCCCACCACCTTGCCGTTGGGGATGTACCCAATATGGATCACCCCAAATATGGGCTGGAAATGGTGTTCGCAGGTGCTTTGCAGCGGTATATTGCGTTCAATGACCAGCCGGTGATAGCCATAGGTGTTCTCAAAAGTAGTGATCGTCGGCTTGTT
>JAYUXG010000188.1:0-11302 GCA_043753125.1 Saprospirales bacterium
CCTATGGCACTGGCTTGCCCATAATTGGCAGCATAGACCAGGCAGTTTTGTGGACCACCGGCGTGGGTGACCGCCGTATCTACCAGCGCGGCCATTTCCGGCCAGCCGAGCATATCGGCATAATCTTGCGGCAGGGCCTCAATGTTGCCGCTTTCCCAGCGCAGGGCAGGTTCGAGGCCCAGCCATGCAAAATAACGAACCAGTTTTTCGGCAGGGAAAATAGGGGGTCCGATAGGCAAGAAGGGCAGGCTGCCCAAGGCTAATAGGGCGATTAAGGCCACCCTTTGCCATATTTTCGAGAGGGTAGTTTCCCAAAAGACCGCTCCGGCAGCGATCAGCACCGGGTAAATGCCCAGTGTATAGTAGCCTTTACCGTGCAAAACCAATAATAGTAGTACCGTAAGTACCGCCAGCCAGCTAAACATACGCCACGGGCCGGGCTTACGCAACAGCCACCACAGCCCGGGCAGCCAGACGAAAAAGGCCCAGCCATTCATCAACAGCTGGTCCATGAAAAAGTCGAAGGGTTTCACGCCCGCCAACTGATTTTCGGACAACTCCTGCATGTGATGTACTACCGGGAAATGGTACTGCCATTGCCAGAGCAAATTGGGCGACACGATGACCAGAGCGATCAATACTGCCAACAACGCAAAAGGCGCGGCTAACCAGCGGCGTTGCGGAGTGAGTAGGGCCGCCGCTGGCAAACAAACCGCCAGGAATATGACGGAATACTTGTTCAACAGCCCCACGCCCAGCCACAGCAGCCAATGCTTTTGGCGGGTATTGTGACCAAGCGAAGGGTACACCGAAGCCAAGTGGAGAACAATTTTAACGGCTACAAAAAAGAGGACGGTGCGCGCGGGCTTTCATGGCGGAAAGATAGCGAGCAAAAAAAAATGGGCAACAGGCGTATTCTTGCCTGTTGCCCTTTGCCTAGTGTTTACTGTCTATTTTCAATTCTACTCCACTCGAATCACTTTTTTGAGATAAGTGTGGTTGTCCGTGATGACTTTTACCAAGTACTGCCCAGGGGCAAAAGTGCCAAAGTAGAGCGTGAACTGTCCCTTCTGGAATTCTCCTTCCTGAATGTTGCCAACCAGCTGGCCACTCATATTGTAAGTTTCTACCCGGATCGGGCTTTTCTCCGGCAAATTCAGCGATAGGATGATTGGCCCATCGTTAGTAGGATTCGGAGCCAGCGCAATGGTGCCAAAAGTGGACATTTCTGTTTCGGTCACACCAGTCACAAAGTCAACAATGATCGGCCCAGTAGTGAAGGAACAGCCGCTTGCATCGGTGACCACCAGTACGTAAGTGCCTGTAGGTACATTGTCCAAGTCCTCAGTCGTGGCAAACACATTACCATTGACATTATTATAGAGAGAAGATGACCGAAGAATTGAAATTGATAAAATAGCCTGGCTCTGAACGCCTTATAAACCTTCGTCTATTCAGCCTATTCCAGTGGAACATGAAAAACATACTATTGCTGTTAAGTACGCTTTATGCCGTAGCCGCTTTATCGCAAAAACCGACCGAGGCCATCCATCTCAATCAACTGGGCTTCTATCCGACTGCGCCAAAAGAAGCGGTGATAATCGGCGATGGACCAACAAAAGACTTTTATATTAAAAAGTCAGGCACCAAGAAGAAGGTGTTTACCGGTACGCTTAGTCGCTCTACTGGAAATCTGCGGTCGGATGAACCCAACCGCATCGCTGATTTCTCCAACTTTCGGAAGGTAGGCCAATACTTTCTCGAAATACCCGGTCTGGGCATTTCCTATCCATTTGACATAAAAAAAGAGGTACATCGCCGTGTCGCCATGGGTGCCTTGAAAGGCTTTTACTATCAACGCACCTTCGTGGATTTGTTTCCCCGGTATGCAGGCCAATGGGCACGCACCGCAGGGCATCCGGATACAGTGGTCTATGTGCATGCATCGGCAGCGACGGCGCAACGCCCCGCGGGAACCATCATATCGTCGCCATTAGGGTGGTACGATGCCGGCGATTACAACAAATACATCGTCAATTCCGGCATCACGGTAGCGACTTTGTTGTCGCTGTACGAAGACTTTCCCGACTATTGCCAAGCGTTCGACGTCGACATACCCGAAAGCGGCAATGCCCTGCCCGACGTGCTGGAGGAAGCCTTGTTCAATATTCGGTGGATGCGCACCATGCAAGACCCCAACGACGGAGGCGTCTATCACAAACTCACCAACGCGAACTTCGATGCGCTGGATGCCATGCCAGCAAATGCTACCCAGAAGCGGTACGTAGTGCAAAAGAGCATTACCGCCACCTTGGATTTTGCAGCGGTAATGGCCCAAACGAGCCGAATTTTTAAGCGTTTTGACCAAGTAATGCCCCATTTTGCAGACTCCTGTCTGGTGGCGGCTGAACGGGCCTGGCAGTGGGCAAGACAACACCCGGATGCGCAATACGACCAAAACGAAATGAACAAGCGGTATGAACCCGACATCACTACAGGTGGCTACGGCGATGGCGACCCCAACGATGAATGGATATGGGCCACTATTGAACTGTGGGCAACGACCCGAAAAGCCATGTATAAGGACGCAGTTAAATTCTTCCCAGATGAAAAATTGCCTCTGCCCAGCTGGAGTCAAGTGCGTACTTTGGGGTATTATACCTTGATTCGCTTGCAGCAAACCTTGCCCCCGTCTGTGTGGCCTAAGGAGATCGAATCAGTGAAAAAAAATGTGCTGGTCCTGGCCGACAGTATGGTCTTCCATGCTTCTACGCATCCATTTCATACCGTTATGGGCAGATCTGATAAAGATTATACCTGGGGCAGCAATGCGGTGGCAGCCAACCAGGGCATATTTTTGATACAGGCGTATAATATCTCCAAGGACAAAAAATATTTGAAAGCAGCCCTGACCAATTTGGACTATCTACTGGGGCGCAATGCCACTGGCTACTGTTTTTTGACGGGTTTTGGCCAAAAGCAAGTAATGCACCTACACCACCGTCCCTCCGTAGCGGATGGGATCGTTGCACCCGTCCCCGGCTTACTTTCGGGTGGCCCCAACCCAGGGCAGCAAGATAAATGCCCCGGTTATACCACTAAGATGCCTGATAAAAGTTTCCTGGATGACGATTGTTCTTATTCCACCAACGAAATTGCAATCAACTGGAATGCCCCTATGGTGTACCTTGCTGTCGCCATCGAAATATTGCAAAAGAGACTTGGAAAGTAGTAGAGTAGGGGCCTTTCGATAACGCCCCCAAATTTAATATTCATCCACCATCTTCCCCCCCCCCCCAAAAAAGCCCTACTTTTGTCCTTCGAAAACGAAAATGCCAGCCGCCCCGTTGTGACTGGCATTTTCCTTTTGGGCGTAGATGGGCATTTGTTAACACAACCTTCCGTCAAAAGGCCCGTTCTTTATCCGCCCAAGCCCAGAAAGTGAAAGTAGAGCCTCAAACCAACTACAACATCACTTTTTTAACACTTGCCTTTTTTCAAATGGGAAATCTGAAATCGAAGTACGACCCGGCGGTATTGCAGCAGTTACCGGCCCTCGTGAAAGCCTACCAACTCCCGGACACTAAGAAAGCCATCATTCAGCTCTTCAACTCCTTCCTGCCTTTTCTGGCTATCTGGGTGGTCATGTACCTGCTGCTTGATGTATCGGTATGGCTCACTTTGGGCTTGGCCGTCGTAAACGGCTTCTTTTTGGTGCGCATCTTTATCATTCAGCACGACTGCGGCCACCAATCGTTCACCAAGAACCGCAAGGCCAACGACATCATTGGGGAGATATGCAGCATTGTGAGCTTCATGCCCTATCGCTACTGGGCCAAAAGCCACAACTTCCACCACGGTCACAACGGCCTGCTGCACGAACACCGCGACATCGGTGATATTGAGTTGCTTACGGTGAATGAGTTCAAGGCACTGAGCCGCTTCCAGAAAATCCGCTATCTGCTGTTCCGCAGTTTTCCGGTGCTGTTCGTGATCGGGCCAGCTTGGTACCTGCTCATCCAGAACCGGCTGCCGCTCATCAAACTCAAAGGCTGGGAACACGCCCGCCGTTCGTTGATCCGCCACAACCTGCTTTTGGTGGGCCTGCACTTGAGCATTGTCCTGCTGTTGGGCTACAAGGCTTTTTTGTTGGTACACCTGCCCATTTTACTGGTCTTTGCGCTGGTCGCCGTGTGGTTCTTTTACGTGCAACACCAGCATGAGACCGCCTACAAGGAATGGAAGGACAAATGGGACTATATCCGCGCCGCCGTGCAGGGCAGTACCTACTATACGCTGCCCCGCATATTCCACTGGCTGACCGGCAACATCGGCTATCACCACATCCACCACCTGAACCCGCTGGTACCCAACTACCAGCTGGCCCGTTGTCACCACGAAAACCCGGTGCTGGACCGGGTAGCCAACAAGATTACCTTCCTGCAAAGCCTGCGCTGTATCTTCAACAAGTTGTGGGACGAAGACCAGGAGCGCATGATCTCTTTCCGTGAATATCGCCGCCGCCGCCGCATCGAACGGAAACAAGGCCGCGTATGACTTTCCAGATTCCGCGCCTGAAACATACCGATACCGACAATTTTTTCTTGATTGCCGGCCCTTGTGCTATTGAGGGAGAGCAAATGGCCTTTGATATCGCCGGGCGGGTACAGGAGATGTGTACCCGCCTAGCCATACCATATATATTTAAAGGATCGTACCGGAAAGCCAACCGCAGCAAGCGCGACTCTTTTACGGGCATTGGCGACGAAAAAGCCTTAGGCATTCTGAAAGCGGTGGGGGAACACTACGATCTGCCCACTACTACCGACATCCATACCGATGCGGAGGCCGCCTTGGCCGCCGACTACGTAGACATCCTCCAAATCCCCGCTTTTTTGTGTCGCCAGACCAGCCTATTGGTCGCTGCTGCGCAAACCGGCAAGGTAGTCAACGTCAAAAAAGGCCAGTTCGTCAGCCCCGAATCCATGCGCTTCGCCATGGAAAAGGTGCAGGAAGAAGGCAATGATCGGGTCTTTCTCACCGAGCGCGGCACTACTTTTGGCTACCAGGATTTGGTGGTGGATTTTCGCGGGCTGCCCACCATGCAATCGTTCGGGGCCACAGTGGTGCTCGATTGTACCCACTCCCTGCAACAGCCCAACCAAAGCAGCGGGGTCACCGGCGGACGCCCAGCACTTATCGAAACTATTGCCCGGGCGGGCATTGCCGTAGGTGCCGATGGGTTGTTCATCGAGACCCACCCCACGCCCGCCAAAGCGAAATCCGACGCAGCTAATATGTTGCCCCTCGACCGCCTGGAGGGTTTGCTGGAAAGGTTAGTCGCGATTCGACGAGCCATCCGTTGAAAAGTACCCAATTTTGGCCTTCCAGCAATCGAATACAGTGGGCGGCAATTGGAAGAATTACCCGCACCAGTCAAGAAGGGCCACGCTATCCAGCGTGGCCCTTCTTGCTTTTTGGGCCGTGATTTTGCAACGCTAACCAGCAACTTACAAAATTCTGGGGGGCGGCTGCCCCGTTCTGATACCCCTGGCCATACAGAAGGCACCCACTTTTGAAATTCCATTAAAAATCACGCGCCTTTTGGTCAAGCAACGAATAATTGTTGGTTATTGCACCGTCAAATAAAAATGAAATTTTAGGGGCGGTTGTTGGAAATTGTAAGGCTTGTCCTATTTTTACCGCCGTTAATTGCTTCTTTAACGCAGAAAAATCGCTTTTTTTCTTTTGAACAAAAAATCTGGCCACCTTCGACCACCACAATTATATCCGGCTGCATCTTATTGATAGTTGGATGAAATATTGAGGGTCGAGACGAAAAGATTTGATAGTAGAATGAAAAAGCGCACCCATTCTGTGAATGGAACATTGTCGAAACTCAAACTTTCTCTCATTTCAAACATCTAACGCAGCATGACAGCAGCAAAACCCACCCCATCAGCAGCAGCAAATCAAGATCAGCCCAAATCCGGGATGTTATTTACCATCTTGGCGATGGCTACCTGCTTTGTAGCAGCTATTGTAGTCCATTTATTCGTTTTTGGTGCTCCCAGCCACTTCATCGATGGCGATAATACCAAAGACCCGCTTCCGGGCGATTACCTCGGCACAATCTATAAAGGTGGCTTCATCGTGCCGATTCTGCTGGGTCTGTTTTTCATAGTTATTGTGTTCGTGATCGAACGCTTTATTACGTTGAATAAAGCTTCTGGCGGCGGCAATGTAGACGGCTTTATTCGCAACATTCGCAGTATGCTGGATCGGGGCGACGTAAGTGCCGCTATCGCGGCCTGCGACCGTCAAAAAGGTTCGGTGGCCAATGTGGTGCGCGCCGGCCTGACCAAGTACGGGGAGATGCAGAACGTACCCGGTATGGACAAAGACCAAAAAGTACTGGCCATTCAGAAAGAGATCGAAGAGGCCACCACGTTGGAATTGCCCATGCTGGAAAGCAACTTGAGCATTCTGGCGACTATTGCTTCCGTTGCTACGCTGTTGGGCCTGTTCGGCACGGTGTTGGGGATGATCCGGTCCTTTGCCGCTTTGGCCAACGCTGGTGCACCAGACTCCACTGCCTTGGCTACGGGTATTTCCGAGGCATTGATCAACACCGCGTTGGGCATTGGTACGTCGGCTATCGCCATCATTGCTTACAACTTCTTCACGGGCCGCATTGACGCGCTGACCTACCGGATCGACGAAGCAGGCTATAGCCTGACGCAGACTTTCGCCGCGAAGAATAACTAGTTTCAGTAAAACCAAGTGGTCACAGAAAATTCAGTTTTAACCACTAACTATTAACAATATGCCAAAGGTAAAACCGCATCGAAAAGCGCCCTCGATTGATATGACGGCCATGTGCGACGTGGCATTCCTGCTGCTGACCTTCTTTATGCTTACCGCAAAAGCGAAGCCCATGGAGATTGTGCAAGTGGATACGCCCTCCTCCATCTCGGAGACCAAGCTGCCCGACGTCGGTACACTCACCATACTGGTGAGCAAGGAAGGCGCGGTGTTCTTGGACATGGCTGGCTCGCATACGCGCCGGGAACTGATCGAGCAAATGAACAGTCAGTACCCGATGAACCTGACGGAGAAGGAGAAAATTCAGTTTGCCAATTCCGGTGCTTTTGGGGTGCCACGCAGCCGACTGAAAGCCTGGCTGGACGTAGAGCCTTCGGAGCGAGCCAAATTTACCAGTATAGGCATTCCTACCGACACTGTTGATAACCAACTTGCTCCTTGGATCCACAATGCCCGCTTGGCCCAGTTCAAAATGAAACAGGATGGCAAAGTGAAAGAGGATTACGTGATCGTCGTGAAAGCTGACCAGGACACACCTTACGAGGCCGTCCAGAAAGTGATCAATACGTTGACGGACATCAACGTCAACAAATTCAACCTGATCACCAGCATGGAAGGCAACCCCAATAAAGTGGGGGCTATGGGCGGAGGCGAGAAGAAGTAAACTTTCTATTTCATCACCTTAAAAAATACAGATTGCTATGGCTGAAATGCAAGTCAAAGACGGGGGTGGGGGCAAAGGGAAACCCAAGAAGATGTCCACCCGCGTGGATTTGACGCCTATGGTGGACCTTGGATTCTTGCTGATTACCTTCTTTATGTTGACCACCACGCTATCGAAGCCACAGATTATGGCTTTGGTCATGCCTGACAAGGACGTCAAGCTCGAAGATTTGGAGCCAGTCAAAGAAGGCAAAGTGCTTACCCTGTTGCTTGGTGCCAATGACAAAGTGTACTGGTACGAAGGTATTAGCGATGCCAAGCTAGATTCGACGGACTACTCCGCAGAAGGGTTGCGCAAGGTCATCTTGAACAAAATGCAGAAAGTACAGACGACCTATGGATTGGACGACTATAAGGATGTCAAGACGAAAGAAGACCGCAAGGGTTCTTTTATCAACGTCATTATCAAGCCGACCAAGGAGTCCCGCTACAAAAACCTCGTGGATGCCCTTGATGAAATGTCCATTACCAAAGTACGGTATTACGTAATTCTGGACGTTTCCGAACTGGAGGAGAAATTCATGAAGAATCCGGCTGCTGGGTTGAATTTCACCCCCGAGGATCAGGCAGAAGCATCTACTACGCAGGGTAAGCCGATCAAATAGTGATACTGCAGACCCTTGTTCAGCAAACGCAACGCAACGAAATCACCGTTTTAAAAATTAAAACTTCCAACCATGGCAGACGAAAAAGGTAGTGCCTCCTTTCGGGATATGCTGGACATCATCTTCGCAAGCCGCAACAAAGTCTACGGTGCATACCAATTGCGTCGTGCCTACCCAACTTACGTAACCCGTGCTTTGGGGCTAGGTTTGCTGTTGATTGCGGTGATGTTCCTGCTCCCCACCTTCCTCAACGCGATCTCCGCTTTCGCTGAAGAGGATAAACCAGTGGATGTGGTGGCTGAACTTGGCCCACCACCTGATATTGATCCGAATAACCCGCCGCCGCCGCCGCCACCGCCGCCGCCCACTCCTCCTCCTCCGACCCGCTCGACGGTGAAGTTTGTGCCGCCGATCATCAAAAAAGAAGAAGAGGTGCAGGAGGAAAAACCACCGGCTGTGGAAGAACTAGTGGAGAAAAAAGAAGACATCGGTACCGAGGACAAAAAGGGGAATGATGATGCTGCCCCAACCATCGAGGAGAATCCTTCGGAACTGGTCGTGGAAGCGCCTGCCCCCGTGGTAGAGGATAAAACCTACGAGATGTTTGACATCCAGAAGCCGCCGAGTTTTCCCGGTGGGGAGAAGGAGCTGCTGAAGTTCCTGGCTGAGAATATCAAGTACCCACCGCTGGCCCGCGAGAACAACATCCAAGGCAACGTGGCCCTCACCTTTTTGGTCAACAAGAATGGCAGCGTCAGCGACGTGACCATTCTGCGCGACATCGGTGGTGGCTGTGGTAAAGAAGCCGTACGTGTGGTGAATTCCATGCCCCGCTGGAGTCCAGGCGAGGCCAATGGCAACCCCGTGAAAGTGCGTTTCACCTTGCCGGTACGTTTCAAGCTCGAGTGACCTTAATAAATATGCTGGGTGACTGACGGTTATCTGGCGAGCTATTTAAAAGCGGTATTGACCTTTGGGTTAATACCGCTTTTTTTGTTGAATTTAAACCACTTTCCGCCCGCCAAAACTCTCACCATCAACATCTTATTGGTAAGCGCGTTGGCCAATCGCCCTTCTGTTCACCTTCCAATATTACACGTATGAACATACCCGAACCCGTGTCGCCCCGCGACGCACTGGACATCATTTTTGCCAACCGCAACCGCGCCTACGGTGCCTATCCCCTCCGCCGCGAATATCCCCAAACTATGCGCCGCGCCCTTGGCTGGGGGATGCTGTTGATCAGTTTTTTCATTGCCCTGCCGTATTTTATTGACGCTTTGTCGGCTGCTTTGCCCACTGACAAGGAAGAATTAATTGCTTGTTATTTTGGTTCAGTACCGCTCATAGAGGTGCCGCCGCCCTCGCTACCAATCATCGAAACGCCGCCACCTGTTCGCTCCACCCTGATTTATAAGCCACCGCTGGTGTTGCGCAATGAAGACGTACAGGAAGAAGTATTGCCAGCGGCCGTGGAGGAGATAGTAGCATCGGAGGCAGCAGTGGGTACGAAGACCCAAACGGGTGATCCAGATGCGCCGTCTACGCTCGAGGATGACCCTACTGGACTGGAGACCTGTGTGGAAGCTCCGCCCACAATGGAAAAGGAAACCTACGAGTTGTTTGATTTACAGAAACCGCCAACCTTCCCCGGTGGCGAAAAAGAGCTCCTGAAATTTCTGGCTAAAAATATTCAGTACCCGCCGCTGGCCCGCGAAAACAACATCCAAGGCAATGTGGCTTTGACCTTTGTGGTTACCAAGGACGGCGAGGTTAGCGAGGTTGTCCTTTTGCGCGACATCGGTGGCGGCTGTGGCCAAGAGGCGCTGCGGATAATGAACTCCATGCCTTGCTGGAAACCCGGCGAAATCAATGGCCACCCGGTAAAAGTGCGATTTACCTTGCCGGTGCGGTTTAGGCTGGAGTAATCTACTGTTCACCTACAATATTATACCTATGAATACGCCAGAATTCAAGTCGCCCCACGACATAAGGAATAGGCACCGCGCCCTTGGCTGGGGAATGCTGCTGATTGGCTGCTGCATTGGCGTGTCCCATTTCATTGCTGCTTGGTCAGATGCTTTGCCCGCCGATAAGAAAGAGATCATTGACTGTTACTTGAATGCAGTACCCGTCGTCGAAGTGCCGCCGCCAACCACCGGAACGCCTATTGACTCCACAGTAACTTATACGCCACCGTTGACCCTCATCAAAACAGCAGCAAAGGAAGAATCGCCGCCTGTCACAACGGAGGTAGCAGCAGGCAAAATGATCCAAGCGAGCCATCCAGATGCTTCTACTGGATTGAAAATCTACGTAGAAGTACCGCCTGTAGCGGAAGATAGTAGCTACAACCTGATTACTTTCGAGAAATTACCAGTTTTTCCAGGCGGTGAAAGAGAACTGTTGAAATTTTTGGCTGAAAACATCCGGTACCCACCGTTGGCCCTTGAAAATGACATCCAGGGCACCGTAGTACTCCGCTTTGTGGTCAACGAAGACGGGCAAATGACCAATATGGTTCTCATACGCGACATCGGTGGCGGCTGCGGCCAAGAGGCGCTGCGGATAATGAACTCCATGCCTTGCTGGAAACCCGGCGAAATCAATGGCCATCCGGTAAAAATGCGATTTGACCTACCAGTGCGGTTCAGGGTAGAATAGCAGAAAGCACACCTTTTGCTGATTTTTAGACAAAAGGTCCGACTACTTATTACTAAAGCGCAAGAAATGGCAATTGCTATCGCGAAGACCCTAAAAATCGCGTAAAAACAAAGAAGCCTCGTTGCCTTTTGGCAGCGGGGTTCTAAGTTGTGTTGAGTTGGCGTCGGCTTACTCTCCCGGGGCATCAACCCCAGTACCATCAGCACTGGCAGGCTTAACGACTCTGTTCGGAATGGGAAGAGGTGGATCCCTACGCCTTTTAAAAAATTAGGCCTCACCACACCAGCAACTGCACCGATACGCTCACCCCCGCCGCCAGCCCCAGCAAGGCCATCTTATCGCCTTTTTTGATTTCGCCGCGCAGGTAGCGTTGGTGCATAGCCAATGGAATGGAGGCAGCCGCCGTATTGCCAAAATGGGTGAAAACCTGCTCACAACAATTGGGATCTATGTGGCCCAGTCGGGCAATCAATTGAAAAGTACTG
>JAYUXG010000189.1:0-4706 GCA_043753125.1 Saprospirales bacterium
AACCGGGGGGCGGCATCCAGCAAGGCTTGGCCGACGAGAATCTTGCTATTGATAATCAATCCCTCATAATCCCCAATCATCCGCTGCGTTTCCACTGGCGTAATGGTCGGCAAGAAAGTGCATTCGTAGCCCAATTGCGTCAGCCCCTCCATCAATAGCGGATGGCAATCATCCGTAATAAGTACACGTTTCACCTGCTGGCTGGTTTAAAGGGATTTAAATGGCGTAGGTCGTGCAGACATAGTAATTGGTCGAAATTAGGGGCCTGCGGCGGGGTGCCGAACGCCCAATGTGTGAATGATGCCTGTCCGAGGGTGAATGCGCTGCTTGGGTTTGTAAAGGAAAAGAGCCAAACTTGGCAATTCGGGCGAATTGACGGAATTTTGCAAAGATAATTTTAGGGCCACAGATTATGAAGCATATCTTTTTTTCGGGGCGGTCAGCCTCGGCCAGTTATGGATTGATGGGGATTGGCTGTTGGTTGCTGCTGGCGGCTTGCCAGGCCCCTGCCCCCCCTCTAAAACGCCAAGTGCAGTGCTACGTCCGCTTCGATGCTGCCCGTGGGCAGGTACAGGCCGAGGCAACAATACAGCAGGTCAATGGGCCGTCGCCCGGCCAACCTGTGGAAATGCCTGGCGGCATAATGTACCAGAACACGCCTATGCAAGTAATGGCAGTGCAAGGTTTATCTTATCGGCGCACCTACGCCGCCGACTTCGTGCCGGAACACACCTTTAGCTGGGCAGATGCGCAAGGGGTGCGACAAAAGGTGAGCTTTCCAATGGCGTCCATTGCACGGTTCGGCTTCGGCGAGGGGCCTTTGCTGCGCAGCAAACCGGCTACGTTGCGTTGGGAAGGCGGGCCGCTCGAAAAAGGGGAAGCCCTGGTACTGATGTGGGAAAATCGGGCACTCCAGCAAACGATGCCGATGGAGCTCATCCGGACGGGCGGCGATGCGTCCATTGAGTTTCCAGCCGCAAAGCTTGCCGAATTGCCGCCCGGCCGGTGGACGCTTTACCTGGTGCGCAAGCGGCTGGTCAAAACCGATGCGCCAGGCATGGCCGCAGAAGCCGTGCTGGAGTATTATTCCAAGAGCGACACCATAGAGGTGAAGTGAAAAAGTGGCCAACTGCTGTCATTTCGGGTTGCCTTTTTCTCTTTTGCGCAGGGCTAATGGCCTTTTGTCCTTTCATTAACTTTTTTTTGCATCATCGCTGTTGGCCTTTGGTGTAATTTTGCCTGCTTTTTTGATAATATCTTCGGGTGTCCATAAGACCTGCCAAGTTTTTGAAACTTGGCAGGTCTCCTTTCCTCCAATTCACGCCACTAACAATGTTGCCAAACATGAAAAAACTGCTGTTCCTTTTTGCCTTTTTACCACTTACGCTATTGGCTTATCAAAAGCCGGTCAAAACCGCTCCAAAAAAGGCCTCCACTACTGCTGCCGCCAAAAAGACTCCCGAAAAAGGGGGCAGCGTGACCCTGATTTGTCGGCTGACCAGCGTCCCGCCCAGCGTCGACACGCTGCGTTTATACGAGTATATGGGCTTGGCAAAGCGCGTGGTGGCACGGGCCTCTCTTCGGCTTTCCGACAGTGCCTACATATTCACCCTACCCATGTCGAAGCCGCGTTTTTACGGAGTGGGCTTTTATGAGAATAGCACCGCCAAAGTGCTGCTGGGCGAAGAAGCCAAAGTAACCCTGTGGGCCAATGTGCAGTTTATGGAGAAAGCCCGTACCTCCGATTCGCCCGTGAATAAAAAGCTGGAACAGCTACAAAAAGACGTGACCACTTTCCAAATGTCGAGCCTCCAGGCCCGCGAGGTGGTGAACCTGGCCTATACCAGCGGTGCCAACAAAAAGACGGCGGCCGATTACGTCCAGCAATTGACCAAATCCAAAGCGCGCTACCTCGACTCGTTGAAAGCGGCCGACCCATTGCTTTGGCGCGTGGCCACCCTGTACCTGATTCCCGATTTCAGCCCCGATTCCCGCGGCTTGGCCGGAGAGTCGGATTTTATCGGTAAAAACTTCTTTGGCAATGCCGACTTGACCGACAAGGCGTACGAGCAGCTGCCCGACGTGTTCCACGCGGCGGAGAACTATGCCAAGGCATTGCTGAATGTGGGTACCCCGGAAGACCAGTTCAAACAATTGGTGGAGGCCCAACTGACGAAATTTGGCCCCAAGACCCG
Source organism: Saprospirales bacterium (assembly GCA_043753125.1). Lineage (GTDB taxonomy): Bacteria > Bacteroidota > Bacteroidia > Chitinophagales > Saprospiraceae > M3007. The sequence goes on from JAYUXG010000189.1 coordinate 2,196, forward strand.
GCTGTACCGTATTGCGCTCGGCGGCATTATCAGCGGATTGAAAACGGCTGGTAGCCCGATGATGGCCTACTATGCCACCCTCTACCTGAACTCCTACCGCAGCGAGAGCTATGGCGAGATCGGACCATTGGAATACGAACTGCGCAAGACCAGCAGCTATGGGGCTGGCTCCGAGGCACCCGACCTGGCCGGCATGACGCCCGACAGTAGCAACTATTCGCTGCGCCAGATGCGGGGCAAGATCGTGCTGGTGGACTTTTGGGCCAGCTGGTGCGGACCGTGCCGTCGCGAGAACCCGAACGTCATTGCCGTTTATAACAAATACAAGGATAAGGGTTTCGACATCCTCGGCGTCAGCCTGGACCGCGATATGCCCGCGTGGAAGAAGGCCATCGCCCAGGATGGGCTGCCGTGGCACCACATCAGTGACCTGCGCGGCTGGCAGAGCCAACACGCCCAGCTGTACTCCGTCAATTCTATCCCGGCCACCGTGTTGGTGGACAAAAATGGAAAGATTATTGCCCGCAACCTGCGTGGCGAGGAGCTGGGCAACAAACTCAAAGAGATTTTGGGCGAGTAAGTAGCTGGTAACAATAAGGACCATTATCCATTAGCTAATAATCATCCATGAAAGGTATTATTCTCGCCGGCGGCCTGGGCACCCGGCTCTATCCGCTCACCCTGGCCGTGAGCAAGCAGCTCATGCCGGTGTACGACAAGCCGATGATCTATTATCCGCTTTCGACGCTGATGCTGGCTGGCATCCGGGAGGTGTTGATCGTCTCCACGCCGTATGATCTGCCCAAGTTCCGGCAACTTTTTGGCGACGGACAGGCACTGGGGATGTCGTTCTCCTACGTGGAACAGCCCAATCCGAATGGTTTGGCGCAAGCCTTTGTGCTGGGTGCCCCGTTTGTGGGGTCTGATCCGGCGGCACTCATTCTGGGCGACAATATTTTCTATGGGGCTGGTCTCGGTGAGATGGTACGCTCTTGCTCCAATCCCGAAGGAGGCATCGTCTTCGCCTATCAGGTGGCCGACCCGGAACGCTATGGGGTCGTGGAATTTAACAAAGACATGCGGGTGTTGAGCATCGAAGAAAAACCATCCCAACCCAAGAGCCATTTTGCGGTGCCGGGCCTGTATTTTTATAACAATGAAGTGCTGGACATCGCCAAAAACCTGAAACCCAGTCCGCGCGGCGAGTACGAGATCACCGATGTGAACCGCATTTATTTGGAACAAGGCCGCTTGGAGGTACGGGTGATGGGCCGGGGCTTTGCCTGGCTGGACACGGGTACCCACAAGAGCCTGATCCAGGCCGGACACTTTATCGAAACCATTGAAGATCGGCAGGGTCTGAAAATCGGCTGCATCGAGGAGATTGCCTGGGAAATGGGCTTTATTGATAGTGCGCAATTGGAGCGGCTGGGCCACCAGTATATCAAGAGCGGGTATGGGGAGTATTTGTTGAATTTGCTGAAATAAGGTAGGAGTCAGGGTTCAGGAGTCAGTTTTTAGGTTGTTGACAATCAACGATTTATAGTCTAATTAAATATTAACTAATCCTGTCCTGTTACTCAAAATTACTCTTCCAGCAAGAGTTCAATTTCTTTTTTGGCGGTCAACACTTTGGTGCGCAACACACTAAAAAAACGTCGGCGTTGCTTCTCTCCCTCCTGGCTGATGCGTTGGGAATGGGTGCGTATTTTTTTGAAAAAAGAGGTGGTGTAAGCACAAAATGCTTCATCTTCCGTCGTGATGGTATTGGGGTTATCGAAGGTCATCACCACCCTGCTACGGGCAGGCGAATGCAGCAAAAACACGTTGTTGGTATGAAATATTTCGTTATAATACAGCGTAAACGCCACGGGGGGCAGTGCCAGGCCATCCTCGCCCATGACTGACGGTTTCAGTCCGGTATTGGCCATTTCCTCCCAAATGTCAATCAAGGCCATGATCTGTTCCCCGATGAGCGAAGCGGTCTCCGGCTGCTCAAACGAACCCTCGTAGGCCATAAAACGCAGTTGGCTGAGCGTGTTCTCGAGCATGTGCAGCTGCCAGTATTCATTGGTCGGCGTTTGGTTCCACAATTTCCAGAAGGCCAGGCGGGCCGTTTCCAGATCGGTATTTTCAAGGTACAATTTCGGGGAAAACTTCGGCTGCTGGTAAGCGGACAACTCCCAGGTCGTGCGGTTCCACATGTGAAATTTGAAAGCGGTCAGCTCCGGGAAAATCAAATACTGGAACCCGGCCATTTCGGTGGTGGCATAATGGACGACCATATCGGGCATCTTACTGGCCTGCGCCAGCAGGTAATGAATGCGCCGTAGAAACTCTACCGGGCTTTGCACCGGACGCAGCAGCGGCATGAAATTCATAGCCACCTGGCCCGTATCCCGGAAAAGCCAGGCATCCAGCGAAATCTGATAAGTTTTGGCGAGCAGGCATACCTCGGCCAGGGTCAAGGGCGGCTCCCCCCGCATTCTTTTATAGGCATTGCCCTTGGAA